>JANNAY010001359.1:0-3825 GCA_031384945.1 Deltaproteobacteria bacterium | reverse complement strand
GTCGGCGGTGGATGCGCGGCTGCGAAAGCCCGGCGAGCGCACGACCTCGACGAGCAGCTCAGACAACAGCGCGCCGCCGTTCATGAAGCGCTGCCAGATGTCGCTCGTGAGGCAGCCGTCGACAGGAGCCTGCGCGCCGGTGCCATACGAGAGCGCGCGCTCGGCGAGGCACCAGGTGAATTGGTCGTCGACGGCGACGCGAGCGGCGAGGCCTTGGGCGCCTTCGACGACGTCGTCTTCGCTGCCGAAGTAGAAGGCGCTGTCGTCGATGGCGAAGCGGGCGTCGCTGCCGCGGAAGCGGCCGACGGCGTCGAAGTGCTCGAGCGGCAGTCCCAATGGATCGATGACCGAGTGGCACGAGGCGCACAGCGGATCGCTGCGGTGGCTCTCGAGCAGCTCGCGCGTCGAGGCGAATTCGTCGCCGGGGGTGCTCTCGGCGAGGCCCTCGACGCCGGGCGGCGGCGGATCGGGCGCCACGCACAACAAGCGATCGAGCGCCCACTTGCCGCGCTTCGTCGGCGACGTGCGCGTCGGCTGCGACGTCATCGTCAGGATCGATCCTTGCGTCATCACGCCCGAGCGCTTCAGCGCCTTGACGTCGACGGCTTCGTAGGCGTCGGCGCCCCCCGCTGATGAGTCGGGTGGGGTCAGGCCGTAGTGCGCCGCCAGCTTGTGGTTCACGAAGGTCGTCGTCGACGTCAGCAGCTCGGTGGCCGGACGCTTCTCGCGCAACAGCCGATCGACGAAGAGCTCGGTCTCGCAGCGCATCGAGGCCCGCAGGTCTTCGTCAAAGGTGGGAAAGCGGTCGGCGTCGGGGTGGGCGCCGTCGAGGGCGGCGAGGCCGAGGTACTGGGCAAAGAAGCGCTCGACGACGACAGAGGCCCGCGGGTCGTCGAGCATGCGCCGCGCCTCGCCGATGAGCACACGCTCGTCGAGCAGCGCGCCGCTCTCGGCGAGCTCGAACAGCCGCTCGTCGGGCATCGTCGACCACAAGAAGTACGACAGCCGCGTGGCCAGCTCGTGCGCATCGAGCGCGCGAACCTCGCCGTTGACAGCGGCGCGATCGTCGAGCTCGACGCGGTTCAAGAAGCGAGGCGACACCAGCACGGCGGTGACGGCGGTGCCGAAGGCTTCTTCGACGTTGTCGCCGGCGGCGCGTTGCTCTTGAAAGAAACCCCGCAAGCGCGTGACGTCGGCGTTGCCGAGGGGCGTGCGCCAGGCGCGCGCGGCAAAGAGCGAGATGGCGTCGTTGGCGCAGTCGTCGTCGACCTCGCCTGCGTCGGATTCAGCCGGGGCGCACGGCAGGATCAACTCGCGCGAGAGGGTGACGGGACCGCGGGCTTGTGGGCGAAACGGTCCTTCGAGCTCGACGAGGTCGACGATCAAGCGGCGCTCTTTGCCGTCGTTCTCGCCGGCGTTCAGGTGTTCGACGCGCACGCGGTGCACGGGTGCGAAGACGCCGTCTGCGTCGGCTTCGATGACGACGCGGCCTTCGACGAATTCGAATTCGCCGCCGGCGTTGGCGGCAGCGACGCGGGCGTCGTCGATGTTGACGCCGACTTTGGCAGCGACGCCGTCGAGGCCCTCGCCTCTGGCTCTGACGCGCACGACGTAGGTGCCCGGCACCGACGCCGTCAGCAGCGTCTCGACGAAGCCGCCGTTCATCGCCGCGGCGCTTTCTTCGACGAGGTAGGAGCCGCGCATCGTCTCGGCCTCGAGCACCGTCTTCACCGGCACGTCGCCGGCGCGGCGCAGGGCGCGGGCGACGGCGTCTCTGGCGACGTCTTCGAGGCGCTCGATCAACAGCGGCGAGACGTTGTGCGCGGTGGCCTCGGTGTCGAAGCCCTCGCCCTGATCGTCGGGGGGAAACAGCGCGGCGTCGACGTCGACGCCGAGCAAGTCGTGCAGGCTGCGCGTCAGCTCATCGCGGTTCAGCCGGTGCAGGCCGGGCTTGGGCGCGAGCGCGCAGGTCGTGCTCACGTCGTCGACGCGCAGGTCGCTCGGCAGCTCGGGCAGCGCAGACGCGACGTGCGCGGGCAGCGGGCACGACGGCGGCACCGGCGGCGCCTGCGGGATGCCGGGGTATGCCGGTCCGATGATCAAGATGGCGAGGATGACGAGGATGGTGTCGCAGCCCGCCAACACCGGCGCGAGCAGCAGCAGCGGAAGGACGCGAGAAGATGGGCGACGCAGCACGCCCGTTTGACCCCGCACTCCTCCGTCATGGAAAGGCATTCGGCGAGCGTGCCACTGGCGTCACACGTGTGCTCGTCGCAGGGCGTTGTGTTGCGCTGGCCCCCGGCGGGTGAGCAGCAGGTGCGACACCTGAACAAGCACGCAGCATGAAACGGCCAGAGAACTTCTCGCGGGATCCGGCGTTCAGAGGCGCACACCGGAGAAGCCATGAAGACCTCGTTTTTCGCCGCCCTCGCGCTGGCTGTGACCTCGTGTTTGCTCGCAACGGCGGCCCACGCTGACTCGCCCTACAACAAGAGCGCTGGGCAAAACGCCCCCGCTGCCGCCGTCGAACGCAAAGAAGTCAAAGGCGAAGACGGCAAGGTGAAGTGGATCGACGAGGTCGTCGCTGGACCGGTCAAGCGCGACACCTACGGCAACGCCCAGGGCAACCAATACGACCTCGCCGTCGACGGCGCCTTTGAAGGCCAGACCGTCGCGGTGCTGCACTTCTACACAGGCGAGGGCTTCGACTTTCACCTTCCGCAGGCGGCGCTGAAAGAGAAGGGCTTCTCGGTCTTCCGCTGGATCGACGCGCCGCCGCCGGCGAAAGAGCTCGAAGAGAAGCTCAAGAAAGCGACGCAGCTGTGGATCATCTCCAACGCCGATCGCCGGCTGACCGACGAGCACGTCGCCGTCATCAAGCGCTTCTTTGACGCCGGCCACGGCGTCTACATCTGGGGCGACAACGAGCCCTACTACTCAGACGCGAACGTCGTCGGCAAAGCGCTGCTCGGCGTCGAGATGCACGGCAACGTCAGCGGTGGACAGCCCGTCAGGGTGCAGAAGGCCAAAGACATGGCCGGCGTGCGCCCGGGTCACCTGCTCTCGACTGGCATCGAGTCCGTCTACGAAGGCGTCACCATCGCCACCATCGACAGCAACCAAACGCTCACGCCCATCATCTGGGGCAGCGCCAACAACATCGTGACGTCGGCGTTCGAGAAAGACGGCAAGCGCGCCATCTTCGACGGCGGTTTCACCCGCCTCTACCTCGGGTGGGAGACCGCCGGCACCGCCCGCTACATCAAGAACGCCGCCGCCTGGCTGACCAACGTCGAGCGCTTCGGTGACGCCGTCACCGCCGACGCCTCCAAGCCCACCACCACCCCGAAGAAATGAAGGACATCGTCATGAAGAAGCTCTTCACGCTCTTGCTCGCCGTCGCTGCTCTCACGCCCCCTGCTTTGGCCGGCAGCGCCTACAACCGCGGCGCCGGACAAAACGCTCCGCCCGCCGCCGTCGAACGCCGTGAGGTGAAAGACGAGAGCGGCAAGACCAAGTGGATCGACGAGGTCGTCGACGGACCCGTCAAGCGCGACACGTTCGGCAACGCCCAGGGCAACCAATACGACCTCGCCGTCGATGGCGCCTTTGACGGCCAGACCGTCGCGGTGCTGCAGTTCTATAACTTCGAAATGACCGCTCCTCAGGCAGCACTGAAAGAGAAGGGCTTCTCGATGTTTCGTTGGCTGAACAACCCGCCGCCGGCCAAAGAACTCGAAGAACAGCTGAAGAAGGCGAACCAGCTGTGGGTCATCTCTGACTGCAGCCTGACGCCGCACTTGAACGCCGAGCACGTGGCCGTCA
>JANNAY010001349.1:0-2830 GCA_031384945.1 Deltaproteobacteria bacterium | reverse complement strand
GGCACCGGTGGACCCTTCTGGTGGCACGCGGTTTTCAATCTCAAGAATGCCCGCGGACAGCAGGATGGACCTGATTGTTTGACCACGGCCAAGAAGGCCCAGGTCGGCGCCTGCTTGAGCGTGTGGCCCGATCCGCGTCCGTCGCCCGTTCACGTGGTGCAGCTGCAACGCGGCCAATTGCATGGCGAGGCCATCCTCGAAGAGAGCTCGCTGCACATCCAGACCGAGGTGCAAGAGCGCCTGTGGGCTCTGGCCGTCGACTATCCGGCGTTGGTGATGAATCCGCGCAATTTGGGGTGGATTTTTGCCTTTGACCTGCCCTCGGGTCACCTGGCCAACCAGCTGATGAACCAGCGCTTCTACCGCGGTTTCATGGCCTACACGGCCGGCGACCGTACGGTGCGCTTTCGCTTGAACGCGGCATGGGCAGTGCGCGAGCTCGAGATGTTGTTTCAGGGACTGCGCGAGGCTTTGAACGCCATCGCCTCAAAGGCGCGCGGCGTCGACCCGAGCAAGCAGCGCGAGGCGATGGAGAAGTACCAGGCGCCCCGTTGGGAAGACGGTCCGTCGACGACGACGGGCGAGTCGGCGCGCACGTCGGGCGGCCCGTTTGCGCAAAACTACGACGCGCTCAGCGAAGACCCGCCGGTGCTCTTGCGCTGGATGACCCACCTGCCGCGCGGCCCCCTCGAGAAGGTCTGCGACCGCGTGCTCGCCATGGAAGGCCAGTACGACGACGTCGTCGTCGAAGACGCGCTGAAGAAGCTCACCGGGCAAGAGCGCGCCTGGGCGTTTCCGTCGAAGGTCATCGAGAAGCTGCGCCTGCACAGCGAAGACATCGACAAAGAAGCGAAGCCGCAAGAGGCGTACGAGGCGCTGACGGCCCGCATCGGGATGGAGCCGATTCGTCTTTTGGCTGAAGTGCTCGGCGCTCGCGTCGTCGTGCTCGACCCGAAAGAGTGGGACGACTACGCCGAAAAGATCGTCGAGATCGAAAACGCCACCTACGAAGACGGCCGCAGAGACAGCGAAGACGACCTGCGCCGCATGGTGCAAGGCGACGGCGGCGTCGGCGTCATTCTCGTTCGCTACACCGACATCGGCGAGCGCGTCCTGGGCTACGCCTTCGGCGGTCCCGTCGAGCAGTACAAGAGCGATGGCCCGAAGAACGACGTGATGAACGGCCGCGGCAACACGTTCTACTCGTCGAACATCACCGTCGCGCCGACCGCCAGAAGCGCTGGTCTCGGTCGTCGCTTGAAGAGCGCGCAGGTGATGCGCGTGGCCGAGCTGAAGAACCGCGACGGCACGCAGCGATACGAATTTATGACCGGTCGCAACCGGTTGGGATTCACCCGTGACATGGCCGCCATCAACCGCTTGTTCGGCGCCTACGTCGTCGAGCACTTTCGCGGCAACCAATACGGTGATCGCAGCGGACAGGCCCTCTACTATCGTATTCCATTGCGTCGTCCCCGGACGCCGACGGCGATCGCCGAAGCGCCGGTCTCGGTCATCGGCAAGGCGCCGCCGATCGACTGGGCGAGCGCTGTGCAGTCGCCGCTGGGTGCGCGTCACCCGCGCCTGGTGAAGGCGCTGCTCGACGGAGAATTCACGCGCATCGTCGGCACGAAGCTGACCTTGTCGAACTGGGCGACGCCCGAGATCGTGCGCTACGTCGAGACCTTGATGAACCTCGGACCGAAGGGGCTGCCGCACAGCTACTTCACCTCGGGCGCGTCAGAGCTCATCGACAAATCGATCCGCATGCTGCGCGTGAAGCGCCCCGGCGCCGACGTCGTGCTCGGCCTCGAGCGGCAGTACCTCGGCCACACCACCGCCGCGGCGCGCTCGCTGACCGATCCTGCTGGCGAGCAGCTTCCGTTTGGCTGGTACGACTGGCCGAAGGTTCCTCACCCCGCCGAGGTCGGCACCGACGCCGCGATGGGCGCGATCATGGCGACGTTGAACCGCGTGGGTCCTGAGCGCGTGCTCGGCATCTACGTCGAGATCGTCGGCGAGAAGACCGGCTACTTGCTGCCCGACGATTTTCAGTCGGCGTTGCAGGCGTTGCACAAAGACACCGGCGTGCCGGTCGTCGCCGTCGAGACCGCCTCTTCTCTCGGGCGCCTGCGTCCGAACTTGTGGGCCACCGACGGCATGCCGCTCTCACCCAACGTGGTGCTCTGGTACGCCGGTGGGCAGCTGGGTCACATCTTTGTCGACGACAAGCACTACGTCGGCAAACCCCTGACGCTCATCTCGACGTGGGACGGCGACGAGATCTCGATCTTGCGCGCGCACCACCACTTGCTCGAGGCGCGCTCGCTGTTGAAAGACGGCCGCGGCGCTGCCTTTGCCCATGCGCTCGATGAGGCGCGCCTGCCGGGCAAGCGCCACGGCGGTGGGTTGTGGCAGGTGCTCGACCTCGGTGACGAGCTTCGTGCTGATGCCGTGCGCAAGGCCGCGCTCCGCCGGGGGCTGCGCCTGGGCAAGGGCCTGCCGGGCCGCGTGATCATGGCGCCGTGTTTGGGCGTGCGCGATGACGAGGTCGAGCAGGGTGTTGCCCGGCTCGAGCAGGCGATGCGCGAGGTGCTGTGATGCTCGCGGCGGCGATCGCCCTGGCGCTCGCCGCCGAGCCGTCTGAGCCGCCGGGTCCGTTCGATCCGCCGCTGACACCGGGCAGCCCGGGCATGCGGCGCGTTCGAGGCGAACGAAGCCGGCGAAGTCTTCGTCGGCATCACGCCGCAAGCGACGACGCCGGTCTCGGTGACGTTGACGATCCGCACCGACGCCCGGAACGAAGGCTTCAACGGCCCGCGCGGATACG
>JANNAY010001445.1:0-7057 GCA_031384945.1 Deltaproteobacteria bacterium | reverse complement strand
CGTGAACAGCGCCTTCACGGCAGACGCCACCGGCTTCACGGCGACCCGCGGCGCCTCGCCGTATCCCAACACCGGCGCTGCCTGCATCTACGTGCCGCCCGCCCGCCAATGGACCTTCGACGACGCCTTGCTCTCGGGCTTCTCGGCGCTGCCACCGGGCACCCCGCGCGTCGTGGCCACTGACCGCCTGCGCTGGGTCCGGCGCTGACGGCGACTGCGACGATGACGTCGACGAAGAAGGCGCTGGCGACGGCGCCTTCTTCTTTTTCTGATCAGAACTTGAGCGGCCGCATCTTCTTGATGGCGACCTTGTTCTCGTCATCGCCCTTCTTGCCCTTGCGCGCCTTCGGATCCTTCTCGAGCACCGACTCGAGGAGGCCGGTCACCTTCGAGAAGTTGTTCATGTAGACGATGGAGCCGGGCTCGAGCTCGATGGCTCTCTTCAAATGCGCGAGCGCCTCGTCGTGGCGCTTGAGCCGGATCGACAAGACGACGCCGAGGCGGTTGTAGAGGGCCGCCGCCTTCGGGTTCACGCCGATCGCTTCTTCGAGGAGCTTGGCGGCGCGCTCGTAGTCGCCGCGGCCTTCGGCTTCGCTGGCTTGCTCGAAGAGCACGAGCTCGCGCGCCTGCGGTCCTTTGGGCTTCGCTTTCGGGGCGGCGCCGAGGCTGTCGAACAGCTCTTTGTAGGCGGGCACCGACGGGTCGAAGTTCGTCGCCAGCTTGGCGTTCATCAGCGCCGAGGCGGTGCGGCCTTCGGCCTGGTCTTTCAGGGCCTGCTCGTAGATGCGCTCGGCCTTTTTGCGCAGCTCGAAGGGCACCGACGACGCTGCCGAGATGCGCGCCACCGTCGGCGGACGCGGCGGCCCCGACGACGTTGGCGCTGGCGCACCCGCCGCCACCAGCGCCTGCCCCGGCAGCGCCATGGGCTTCGGCGGCATCGGCGGCATCGGCGGCATCGGCGTCATCGGCGGCGGCGACTGCAGCGCCTGCCCCGGCAGCGGCAACAGCGGCTTCGGCGGCTCGATCTTCGGCGCTGCGACGGGTTTGACGTCGAGGACGAACACCGGCGGCGGCGGGATCTCGGGCAGCGGCATCAACGCGTCAGACGGCAACGTCATCGGACGCGACGCCGGCATCACGCCCGTCGGCGCCGCGGGTTCGTCGACGAGGACGCCGGCGCTGTCTTCGTCGTCGTCGTCGTCTTCTTCTTCTTCTTCGACGACGGCGGTGGGCGGCAGCGGGCCGGTGAGCTCGTCGTGGATGCGGCGGGGCGGTCCGAGGCTGTCTTCGTCATCGTCGAAGCTGGCGGCGGCGTCGTCGGCGTCGTCGGGTTCTTCGACGATGATCTCTTCGTCGGCGGCTTCGTTGACCGGGGCGCCGGCTTCGGCTTGTCCGGCGGGGAGGAGGCTGTCGCCCATGCCCGTCGGGTCTTTGAGCTTCGACGCGAGGGATTGGCGACCGCGGGTCAGCGCCTCGCCGTCGTCGAAGCCGTCGGCCTCGAGGACCTCGGGGGGCAGCTCTTCTTCGGCGGGCTCGTCGGCGAGCGACGGCGCCCGCGGCGGACGCGCCACCGAGCCCGAGTCGGCGAAGACGGAGGAGGCGTTGTCGGCTTTGGCCCACGCGTCGTCGACGGCACCGACGTTTGGGTCGCCGACCTCGTCGGCCTGCAGCGAGGCGAAGCGTCCGCGCGTGTTGTTGTCGGCGGCGTCGTCTTTGGCGGCGGCGGCCAACGGGGAGCCAGGCAACGGCGAGCCAGGCAACCGCGAGACCGCGCGTGGCTCGACGGGCGTGTCGGCGAGCTGGTCGACCATCGGCGTCGCGCGAGAGGGCGGGCGAGAGGGCGGACGCTGCTTCTTTTCAGACGACAGCGAGGGCGCCGTCGTCGACGTCAACTGCTGCGTCGGACGGGCCGAGCGGAAGCCCGATGCCGCCTCGAAGTCTTCACGGCCCGCGAGTTCGGATGCGGCCTCGCGCGAGCGCTGCTTCGACGGCAGCGCGAGGTTGGCGAGGGCCTCGATGTGCTCCATCGACGCGACCATCGTGCGTTCGCCTTCGAGGGGCGCCCGCGTCGGCGGCACCGGGCCCGAATTCTTCGACGACGACGACGACGACGACTTCTTCGGGGGAGCGGTGTCTTCGAAGCTCTGCTTGGGTTTTTTGTAGCCCTTGAGCTTGATGAAGCCCTTGTCGGCGAGCAGGGCGAGGGCGGTCTTGAACTCCGTCTCTTCCATCGCCGCTTTTTTCTGGATGCGGCCGACGCTGCGCTTGCCGTTGACGAAGCCGAGCACGTGACGCTCGAACGGCGTCATGCGCATCGACTGTTGCTGTCCGGGCGCCATCTCGGGGATGGCGTCGGGGTTCATCAGCTGGGCGACGGCGCCGCCGATGTAGAAGCGCGCCTGCGTCGCTTCGCGGTTGCTGACGCCGGCGTCTTTGGTCTGAAACGAGCTGACTTCGCCGGCGGCGTCGCCGACGTCGCCGAGGATCATCGCGTCTTCGCCGAAGTCGGGCTGGTTGCTGTCGGCGGGGAGCGAAGCGGACTGCCCATCAGAGCGGGGCTTGCCGAAGCTGCGCGAGGCCGCCCGCGCCGCCGGGCGCTTCTCACGCTCGTCGTCGGTGATGTCGTCGCCGAGGAAGCTGGCGTCGAGGATGTAGTCGCAGCCGGGGCAAATGAACGCCCCGACCTCGACGCTGCGACCGCACTTGGGACACTCCACCGATCTCGCTCCAGCCCTCGTTCAGAACCTACACTGCTCGTCGGACAACCGTCGCGTGCCACCGCCCTCGTCGTCGCACATCGGTCAGTTGCGGTGCATTTGCTGCCCGGCCACCTGTCACGGGGCCGGGGTTTGGTTGAGCGGGGGCGGAAACGGCTGTATCCGGCGCGCCCCTCGACGGAGCCTCGATGCGATCCACAACGACCCCCGCGGCCCTTTTGCTCGCCCTCACGCTCGCCGCTGGTGCGCAGGCGCAGACCGAGGCGCCGACGACGACCGAGACGCCGCCGACGACGACGGAGACGCCGCCGACGACGACGGACACGCTGACGCCGACGGCGGAGACGCCGACGCCGGAGACGCCGACGACGGTGGAGACGCCGCCGACGGTGGAGACTCCGCCGCCGCCGCCTCCTGCTGTTGAGGCTGCGCGCGTGCGCTCGCCCACCGCCGGTCCGCAGCTCGAGGGACCCCGTGACGGCGTGCCCGACTGCCGCGCGAACGCCGCTGTGTGTTGGAAAAACGACCTCTTCGCGATCTGGCCGCGGCTGCGGCTGCGCGCCGGTTACGAGCTGGTGCAGCCCGACGCGCAGATCTTGACCGTCGGGCAAAACGACGGCTTCTTTCTCGACCAGACGCGCTTCGGCGTCGACGGCGCCTTCAAAGACGACTTTCGCTTTCGCTTCATCCTCGACGTGACGACGTTGGTGGGCGGCAGCGGTCCGAACGACCCCGTGCAAGGCATCACCGGCGCCGTGCGCGACGCCTGGGTCGCCTGGACGCCCTCTGACTGGTTCTTCGTCTCGGCCGGCCAGCAGTTCATGCCCTCCGACCTCGAGGGCAGCTCGACGCTCGCCGCGCTGCCGTTCGCGCGCCGCTCGGTGGCGACGTCGGGTGTGCGTCCGGGTCACGGTTTCGCGGTCGCCGGCCTGTCGCCGTCGCGCCAGATGGGCCTCGTGCTCGGCTCGACCGACAACGCCCGCCTCGGCGACCTGTCGCTCGAATACCTGGTCGGCGTCAGCAACGGCAACGGACAGAACATCAACGGCAACGACAACAAATCCACCGCCGAATACGCCCGCGTCGGCGCCGGCTACAGCGTCAGCGACGACATCGGCGTCAGAGTCGGCGTCGGCGGCCGCTACAACCCGCGCACCGCCGGCACGCTGCCGAACCTGTTCAACGAGACCGACACCCTCGGCTTCGCCGACCTCTCGCTCGACGTCATGGGCGTGCACCTCGCCGGCCAGGGCATCTACCGCCAGACCAGCTTCGACACGCTCTTTCCTGAAGGCGGCGACGGCAGCGTCGACATCGGCGTCGGCGCCACCGCCTGGGTCTTCGTCGACAAACCCTTCGGCGTCGACCTCTTTGGCGTCGTCCCCGCCTACCGCATCTCGTACTACGACCCCTCGTCGTCGTTCACCGACGACCAGCTGCTCGAGAACACCCTCGGCGTGCGGTGGAACGTGCCAGTCGAAGGCCTGCCGCTCTCGCTCTTCGTCGACGGCACGCTGCTCACCGAGATGGGCGCTGGCGTGCGCGACCTCGACAACGCTCGCCTCACCGCGCTCTTGCAGCTGGAGCTTTGATGACGTCGACGATCGCTCCGCACGCCTCAGGCGTGCCCCTCGACCCGCGCGAGTTTGAAAAGGCCTTTGGCCAGCTCAAGGCCGGCTACCAGGGCGCCGCCGACAACCCGCAGGGCTATGAGCTCAAAGACTGCAAGTACTGCTCGAGCTGCATGTTTTGCGTCGGCTGCGAGTCGTGCTACCGCTGTACACATTGCAAGGGCTGCAACCAGTGCAGCAATTGTACGCACTGCACCGACTGCGAGGGCTGCCACCAGAGCGCCTACTGCACGAAGTCTCGCCGCTGCGTCGGCTCGAAGTACCTCGAGCACTGTGACTCGTGCGCCGACTGCACCTACTGCTTCGCCTGTGTTGGACTGTCGAAAAAAGATTTTCACATCTTGAATCAACAGTACGACAAGAAGACGTACTTTG
The DNA here is from genome assembly GCA_031384945.1 of Deltaproteobacteria bacterium. Lineage (GTDB taxonomy): Bacteria > Myxococcota > UBA727 > UBA727 > VGSZ01 > VGSZ01. The sequence continues at coordinate 2,334 of JANNAY010001445.1, read as the reverse complement.
AGCTGGTCGGCAAGCTGCGCAAGATCTACCGCTGAGCCGCTAAGCTTTGGCCATGCGCGAGCGTCCTCACGTTGGTCGACGGCTGTGGCGTCGTCGCAAGAAGCGCGTTGGCGCCGATGCCTCCGACGAAGGCAAAGCTGTCGTCGAGGCTGATGGCGGCGGCGCAGAAGACGAAGAAGAAGCAGAAGACGGCGACGAAGAACGCGCAGAAGCAGTTGTCGTCGGCGGCGCCACGGCCACGGCCGCGGCGAAGAAGCCTGGCTTTTTCTCGCGCTTGTTCGGCAAGAAGCCGCCGCCACCGCCTGAGCCCACGTGGGCCGTCGATCCGGTGCGCGAGATTTTGGCGGTTCCTCGAGGGGCGGCGCGCCTCGATGCCTTTGAGCAGAAGCTCTTGCAGCTCGACCCGAAGACGCCCGAGCACAAGAAGGTCGCGCTCGGCTTTCACCGCGAGCTGACGACGCTGGCGACGGACGCCGGCGTCGACCTCACGCTCTTCGAGTCGCGGGTGACGGCCTGCGCACGCGCGCTGATCGCCGCTGGCGAAGACGAACGCGCCGGCGCCCTCTACGTGCGGCTCGGACGTCGTCACCAGGCGGCCGAATCCTTCATCAAGGCCGGCGCCATCGACGCCCTCGAAGACGCCCACGCCGAGCTCGCGTTTGCCGAAGGCGGTCCGAAGCCCGACGCGCGCTTGCAGTTCGAGCGCTTCGAGGCGCTGTTTCTCGTCGGGCTGCGCGACGACGCGCTCACCGCGCTGCAGGCCGCCGTGAAGCTCTGGGACAACCCCGTGTACGTCGAGGTCTTGCAGGGCTTCATGGCGCGTTTGCCGCCGCCGAAGCGGCTGACGCTGACCGCTGGCGAAGACGTCGTGCGCGTGCTCGGCAGATTTCCGCTCATCCTCGGGCGGGGCGAAGAGAGCGCGGTGCGCATCGAGTCGCCGCTGGTGTCGCGGGCGCACGTGCAGCTCGACCGGCGCGGCCTCGACATCGTCGCCAAAGACCTCGTCAGCAGCGGCGGCACCCGCGTCGACGGCGTCGTCATGACGGCGCCGACGCTGCTGCCCAACGCCGGCACCATCGACCTCGCCGGCGTGGTCGTCGACGTCGACAAGAGCGACCGCCGTCTGCTGCTGCGCCCGCGGCTGCGTCCGCGCCAGCTGACGTTGGCGCCCTTCGACGCCGTCATCGACGACGACGTGCTCGGCGGACTGCGCCTGACCATGACCGATGAGCGCGTGCGCCTCGCCGTAGACGAGCGCGCGCTGCTCAACAACGAGCGCATGCGCCGCGACACGCTGCTGCTCGCGGGCGACCGGCTGACGTTTGCGGGCCGCACCTGGACCGTCGGCTAAGGCGTCGGCTCGACCGCTTCGGCGTATTTGATCGGGGCGTTGGCGAAGTCGCAGCCGTCGTAGTCGATGGCGGCGTCGTCGTCGGGGGCGGCGTTGTCGGCGAGGCCTTCGATGAAGCAGGCGACGGCGACGTATTCGTCGTCGGCGAGGGCCTGGTTCGCCAGCGGCATGCGCGTGCCCGGCACGGTGCCGGTGATGCGTCCCCAGAGGTACGAGCGGGTGAGCGAGCCGGGCGCGATGACGCGGGCGACGTCGTCGTCGTCGTCGTCGTCGTTGGCGTCGGCGCCGAAGACGCCGTTGTCGTTGGCGTCACCCTGGATGAGGCCGCTGAGGGCTTCGTCGATGAAGGGCTCGGTGAAGAAGGGCTCTTCGACGGCGATGCTGACGACGACGACGGTGTCGCCCTCGACCATGCCGACGGTGACGCCCCACTCGGCGAAGGGTTCGAAGACGGTGCCGCGGTCTTTGTCTTCGAAGCGGACGGGGGCGATGTCGTCGGTGCGCGGCGCCGGATCGCGCAGCGTGATCCGCCAGCCTTCGCCGTCGTCGCTGCGCCGCGTGGAGGCGATCTCAGAGCGGAACGAGCCAGAGACGAGGACGTCGCCGTGGCGCTCGCACAAATCGAAGCCCTGCGTCGGGTCGGGGCTCGCGACGTTGCACCACGCGTTGACGGACTGAACGAACGCCGACGTCGACGACAGCTCGGGGTAGTTGTTGGTGTTGTGGCAGACGCCGGTGTTCGGCGCGCAGCTGCGGGCGACGATTTTCTGGTGCATGTCGACGACGCGCGGAAATTTCGTCTGCGCCGACTTCTTCAGCGCCGCTGCTTCATCGACGTCAGCGACGACGCCGGGGTCGACGGCGGGGCACGCCGACGACAGCGCCGCCAACGTCGACAGCCACAGCAGCGAGAGCAGGGCGAGGGCCTTTTTGTCTTTCACGTCTTTCACGTGAACACCTCGCCGATCGCGGCGACGCCGAGG
>JANNAY010001425.1:0-2018 GCA_031384945.1 Deltaproteobacteria bacterium | reverse complement strand
GGCGAAAGCCAAGAGGCGTTTGTTTTGTGCCCCGGTTCTCGGCGGCGTCGGTGATTTGCTCCTACTTTCGGCCGTTTGCCAACGACTTGGGGTTGGCGGCCGCCTTGCGCACCTGCTCGATTGCCGCAGCGATCTGCGGATCGACGGCGGCCCGGGCCGGGCCGCGCGCGCTCAACGGCACGTCGCGCACGCCGCGGACCACGACGTCGGGGACGACGCCTTTGTCTTGGATGCTGCGTCCGCTCGGCGTGAAGTAGCGGGCGATGGTGAGCTTCAAGCCGGCGCCGTCGTCGAGGCCAAACAGCGTCTGCACCGAGCCTTTGCCGAAGCTGCGTTCGCCGACGATGACGGCGCGTTTGTGGTCTTGCAGGGCGCCGGCGACGATCTCGCTGGCGCTGGCCGTGTCGCCGTTGACGAGGACGGCGACGGGGTAGTCGGGTTCGGTGCCGTCTTCGTGGGCGGTCTCGCGCTCGACTGCGGCTCTGCCGGAAGAAGGGTGCGAGCGGCCTTCAGTGGTGACGATGGTGCCGGCGACGAGGAAGCGGTCGGCGACCTTGACGCCCTCGTCGAGCAGGCCACCCGGATCGTCGCGCAGATCGAGGATGAGGCCGGCGAACGTCTGGTTCTTTTCTTTCGCCTGGCGCTTGAGGTCAGCGAGGGCCTGTCCGAGCTCTTGATCGGTGCGCTCTTGAAAGCTCGAGATCGACGCGTAGCCGATGAACCCAGTCTGCGCGCCGAGGGGGGCCTCGAAGCTGTCGACGTCGACAGAGGCGACGCGGACCTGGCGGCGCACCAGCGGCACGTCGCGCGGTTTGCTCCACGCCGCCCGCGACAGGGTGAGCACCACGCGGGTGCCGGGCACGCCGCGCATCAGCCTGACGGCGTGGGGCAGGGGCGCGCCGCGGGTGTCTTCGCCGTCGACGCCCAAGATGAGGTCGCCGACTTTGAGTCCGGCGTGGGCGCCGGGGCCGTCTTTGTGGACGTCTTCGACGACGACGACGGCGTCGTTGCCTTCGCCCACGACGCCGACGTCGATGCCGAGGCCGCCGAATTCGCCGGCGGTGTCTTCTCTGAGCTTTTCGTATTCGGCCGGCCGCAAGAACGTCGTGTGCGGATCGAGGTGCGCGAGCATGCCGTTGATGGCGTCGTAGAGCAGCTCTTGCGGGTCGACCTCGTCGACGTAGCTCTGCTGCACGTAGGTCAGCACTTGTGAGAAGACCCTGAGCTTTTTGTAGGCGACGTCGGCGTCAGCTCTGGCGTTCGAGACGCCGCCCGAGAAGCCGACCGAGAAGACGGAGCCGAAGACGCAGCCGAAGACGAACCAGCGAGCGCGCATGCGCCCGTTGTAGCCGACTCAGCGGCGGGCCGTCTGTGTGCCCTCTGGACGCCCGTCGAGGGTGGCGCACGACGTCGCCGTGACCTTGCGCAAAGAGAAGCGCGAGCGTGAGGCGTCGATGCGCGACGGCGAGGGGCTGGCGCCGAGCGGCAGCCCCGAGAGCACGCGCTCTTGCGAGCGGACCGAGACGTTGCCGGCGGCGCCGTCGCCGTCGAGCTTGCCCTGGAGCACCGTGCGGCCGACGCCGACCATCTGCACGGCGTGGCGGCCAAAGGCGCCGAGGTCGACGTCGACGCGGAGGCCGGGGACGCCGTCGCCGTCGCTGTCTTTGACGCGGGGGTCGGCGGCGTCTTCGGGGACGGGTCCTGCGCCTTCGTAGCCGAGGCGGCCGGTGCCCATGTCGCCTGTGACGGCGCCGGCGTTGACGCTGAAGGCGAAGCGCGCCGGGGGCAGCGCCTTGAGCGACGTCGATGGCATGTTGGACGAGAAGCCCGGGCCTTCGGTGGTCATGCGGCACGGGACGGCGACGGCGGCGGCGTTGTCGTCGACGACGACCCACGAGACGGTGCGCGTCACCGAGCGCTGCGCGCCGATGAGCGGCATCTCGGTGACGGCGGCGACTTCGACGTCGAGGCGGTAGGTGCCGGCGGCGAGTCCGGCGTCGACGATGACGCTGCGCTCG
>JANNAY010001377.1:0-3902 GCA_031384945.1 Deltaproteobacteria bacterium | reverse complement strand
CGCGAATTCTACCGCGACCTCGGCTACGACGCCCCCGAGGCGTGGCTCGACCCCGTGCACAAGCAGGGCACGGGCGCGCGCAAGAACGTCGGCGTCAAGCTGCACCGCATCACCGGCCGCGTCGGCCTCGACGAGAAGCAGGCCTACGATCCGTTGGCGGCTGCCCAGGCCGTCGCCGAGCACGCCTGGCACTTCGCCAGACGCCGCGCCGAAGACGCCAAAGACGTCGAGGCCGCCATCGGCAGCGACGCCTGCATCACCGCCGCCTTTGACGCCGAGTTGTTCGGCCACTGGTGGCACGAAGGTCCGTGGTTCCTCGACAAGTTCCTCCGCATCCTCGCCACCGGCGAAGTCGAAGGCCGCAGCTGCCCCCGCCCGGTGTCGGCGTGGACGTACCTGCAGCAGCACCCAACGCAGCAGGTGGCGTATCCGGCGGTGTCGTCGTGGGGCGACGGCGGCGCCTTCGAAGTCTGGTGCAACCCCGTCAACGACTGGATGTGGAAGCGCGTGCACGACGCCAAAGAGCGCCTCAGCGCCGCCGTCGATCGCCACGGTCCGAACCCCGGTGGTCTGCTCGGCCGCGCGCTGAAGCAGGCGACCCGCGAAGTGATGCTCGGACAGTCTTCTGACTGGCCCTTCATCCTCACGATGGGCACGCAGATGGGCTACGCGACCAAGCGCCCGGTGCAGCACCTCTCGCGCGCCCACCGCCTGTTGGCGCAGCTCGAGCGGGGCAACCTGAACGAGAGCGACCTGCTGCAGCTCGAAGAGCGCGACTGCGTCTTCCCCGACGTCGATCCCGGGCATTTTCAGAGCTGAGGCGGGTCCGGGCTAGGATGGCGCCGTGGGTCGCATCGGCATCCCGTCCAACGACGAAACGGCGCTCGATGGCTCGCCCATCGACGAAGATGGGGCCCTCACCGAGGTCGCCCGTCCCGAGCCGTTGAGCTTCACGCGCGGCATGAACCCCCGGGCCATGATCTCGTGGGTGCGCCACGTCCACGGCGACGCCGGCGTGCGCCAGCTGGCCGCCGCGCTGCCGCAAGACATGATCGACGACCTGGGCGGGCCGGCGCTGCGGCCGTCGTCGATGGCGTGGATCCCGTTTCTCACCAACGCCCGCCTCATCGAAGCCATCGACGTCGTCTTCGGCAGGGGCGACCACGGCTTGCTGCGCGAGGTCGGGCGCTACATGGCCCGCCACGACTTTCCAGCCGTGGCCAAGCCGATGGCGATGATGTTGTCGCCGGGGCTCTTCGTCGATCTCTCGGTGAAGATTTGGCGCCTCTACCACTCACACGGACATTGGGAGGTCTTGCGTTCTCGCCGCGAGATTCAGGCCTCGCTGTTCGCGCGTCCTGAGAGCCACCGCGCCTTTTGCGAAGGCACCATGGGCTGGATCGAGGGCGCCATGATCTTCTGCGGCGCCGTCGACGTCGTCGCCAACGAAGAACGCTGCGCCGCCAGGGGCGCCACCTGCTGCTCGATCCGCGTGCGCTGGGTCGAGGCCCGAGACGCCGTCGTCGATCGCACGCCGCGGCCGCCGACGTGAGCGCAGACGCCATCCGCGACGACGGCCTCAGCGACGTCCTCGTCGAAGGCGGCTGCGCCATGGGCTGCGTCGGCAGCGTCGTCCTCGGCTACTGGTACTGCCCCTTCAACGCCGCCCGCGTGCGCGCCTGCAGCGACCGCTACGCCCTCGCCACCGGCCGCGACGGCTCGTTCGCCGTCTTCTCCGTCTTCCGCGTCAACCCCTACAGCGCCGACGTCGTCGGCAGCGAAGTCCGCAGCGCCGTCGGCGTCATCCTCGACACGCACGCGAAGAACGCGCGCAGCATCGTCTGTGTCTTGCAGGGCAGCCCGCTGGTCGCGGCGGCGATGCGCATGAGCGCAGCGGCGACGACGTTGATCACGGGCAACAAGGCGCTGCGCTTCGTATCGACGTTCGACGAGGGCCTCGCGGCGATGGCGCTCGACCCGCACGTGCCGCCGCCCGATCGCCTGGTGCAGCACATGCGCGAGATCGAGCGCGCCGCAGCGTCGACGGCGCCGCCAGGTGTCTGCGACCGCGCCGGTCGACCCGCGTGGCGTGCCTGACCGACGCTGCGCTCAGGTGCCTTCGTGGGCCTTGTGGGGCTTGTGGCCGAGGTGGCGCTCGACGATGGCCATGCGCTGCAGCACTTCGGCCTGGGTCTTCAAGAGCTGCTGAATGCCGAGCTCAGCCTTGAGGTTCACCAGATAATCATTCTGCGCAAGCAGCTTGTCTTTGGTCGCCTGACGGTTCTGGCTCATCATGATGACCGGGGCCTGAAGGGCGGCGGTGGTCGACAGCATCAGGTTGAGCAGAATGAAGGGAAAGTAATCGAAGGCCTCTTTCTCGCCGATGATCATGTTCACGCCCATCCAGATCGACATGGCGCCGACAAACAAGATGATGAAGCTCCACGATCCGCCGAAGGCGGCGACGCGGTCGGCGATCATCTGGCCGATGGTGAGGTTCTCTTCGGCCTCTTCGAGCACGTCGCGCGACACCTGCGAGGCGAAGAGATCGTTGGTGGCGCGGATGCGCTGCGCCAGCTCACTCATGATCTTGATGCCCGCGTCGGGCTTCGACTTAATGAATGCAGTGAAATCGTCACGCTCGAGCGTCAACAGCGTCGAATCCTTCGTCGCCGTCGCCGTCGCCGACCGCGGCGACCCGTCGAACAGCGAGAGCTCGCCGAAGATTTGGCCGTGAAACAGCGACGTCAGCGTTGTCTTCGCCTTGCCGTCGCCGGTGTGGATGTCGACGGCGCCTTCTTGGATCAAATAGAGGGTGTCGCCTTCTTTGCCGGCGACGAAGACGTCTTCGCCGGCCTTGACCTTCTTCTCTTCGAAGCGCTGCTCGAGCGCCTGCAGCTCGTCGGCGGCGAGGTCGTCAAAGAGGGCGATGTTCTTCAAGAGCGTCGTGCGATCCATGCGCCGACGCTACCTCCAGAACGGCCTCAGACGCCGGGCGGATCCTTCGGCGGCTCGTGCGGGCCCTTGTCGATGCCCGTGCCGATGCCCTTCTCGATGCCCTTCTCAATGGTCGGATCTTTGGCTTCGACGACGTCGCCGTTGCCGTGGCCGATGCGCGACGAGCGGTTGTAGCCGGGGTTGCCGGGGCCAGAGAGGAACGCGCCGATCTTCTTGGCGACGTCTTTCGCCTTTTCGCCGACCTGCTCGGCGGTGAGCCCGTCTTGGGCCGGCAGCGTCGCGTCCGGCGTCTTCGGCGGCGACGCCTCCAACGACGTCGACTCAGACGACGACGACGACGACGACGACGCAGACGAAGAAGAAGAAGAAGAAGGCGCCAACGACGTCGACCCCTCGATCGGCGTGGTCTCGACGTCGATGATCTTTTGCTCAGACGACGACGACTGCGACGACGACAACGACGACTGCGACGACTGCGACGCCTCATGCGCCGCCGTCTGAATCTGCGCCGCCGTCTTTTGCGCCGCGGCGGCGATGTTCTGGCCGAGCTTCTTGGCGCCGGCGAGAAACGACTTGCCGGCGGCCTGCAGCTTCTCGTTGGCGTCTTCGGGGATGCTCTCTTGCACCTTGGCCGCGACCTCTTTGACCGTGCTGCCGACGTTCTCGCCGGCCTGCTTCAAGACCTCGCCGGCCTTTTTGAGCCCGGTCTCTTCGAGCTTGTCGTCGACGACCTTGTTGGTCTCTTCTTTGACGACCTGCCGAAACGACTCTTTCGCGCTCTCGAACAGCGTGGCGTGACGACGTCGTTTGCCGCGGCGCTTGCGGCGCCCAGCGGCAGTTTGTGCGGCCGTCAGCGGCTTCTTCTTCTTCGACGTCTTCACCGTCTTGCCGTCGGCGGTCTTGATCTCATCGGCCTCGAGGCTGTCGTCGACGACGACCTTGGG
>JANNAY010001366.1:0-3125 GCA_031384945.1 Deltaproteobacteria bacterium | reverse complement strand
GCCGCCGCCGCCGCAGACCGAGCCGCCGCAGCCGACGCAACCGCACCCGCCGGGGTCGACAGAGCCACCGCGGGAATAAACCCCGGCATCGTCTCAGCGTCGTCTCAGCAGTGTCTCAGCAGTGTCTCAGCAGTGGTCGCCGCACCGACACCCGCCCTCTTCGCGAGAAGCAGGGCGGGTTTCTTCTTTGTACCCGTCGACAGCAGAAGGGCCGACATGTGCATTGCGGCCGGCAGGTTCGCTACGTTGAGCCTCGGACAGACCGCGGCGTCGACGGCGACGTTTGCGACCTGATTGCGAATTGCCGCAGCTCCGCGCGCTCTGCCTGCTCGTTCGAAGGACGTCTCGTGCACCTTCCCCGCCCCTCTCGCCTGCAAACGATCACTCTCGTCCCGGCGTTCTTGCTGCTCAGCGGCGTCGCGCTGTTGGGCAGCGACAGCCGCGCTGACGACGACAAAGAGGCGCTGAGCGAGCTGCGCGTCTTCAACCGCGTCGTGCTGCTCGTGAAAGAGCAGTACGTCGAGCCGTCGCGCATTCGTCCGAAAGAGATGCTGCGCGCCGCGCTCGACGCCGTCGAAAAATCCGTTCCCGAAGTGCTCGTCGAAGATGTCGACGACGACACCATCAAGGTCAGCGTCGGCAGCGAGAACCGCGTCTTCGACATCCACGACGTGACGTCGCTGTGGGAGCTCTCGTTTCGCCTGTCGTCGGTCTTCAGATTTCTCGAGACGCGCATCAGCGCTGACGTCGACAAAAAAGAGGTCGAGTACGCCGCCGTCAACGGCATGTTGGGCAAGCTCGATCCGCACTCGGTCTTGCTCGAGCCCCGCTTCTCGCAAGAGATGAAGCTCTCGACCAAAGGCGAATTCGGCGGCCTCGGCATCGTCATCAGCATCAGAGACGGCGGCCTCACCGTCATCAGCCCCATCGACGGCACCCCCGCCGACGGCGTCGGCATCAAGGCGCAAGACAAGATCGTGAAGATTGGCGAAGAGTCGACGGTCAACATGGGCCTCGACGAGGCCGTTGAGCGCCTGCGCGGCAAGCCCGGCACCACCGTCACCATCTGGGTGCTGCGCAAAGGATGGGAAGAGGCCAAGCGCTTCGACATCGTCAGAGCCGTCATCAAGGTCGAGAACGTCGCTGCCGAACGCAGCGGCGATTACGCCTACGTGAAGATCAAACAGTTCGGCGCCCACGTCGCCGAAGACGTCGCTGCCGGCGTCGACAAAGCCGCCGCTGCCCCCGGCGTCGGCGGCAAAGCCGCGCCGCTCAAGGGCATGATCCTCGACCTGCGCAACAACCCCGGTGGCTTGCTCGACCAGGCCATCGAAGTGTCGAACCTGTTCTTGAAAGACGGCGTTCTCGTCGTCACCCAAGAGGGCCAGGCCAAAGACGGCCGTCGCGAAGTGATGGCGCGCGCGAAGAACCAGCGCATCGACCTGCCTGTCGTCGTGCTCGTCAACGGCGGCTCGGCCTCGGCCTCAGAGATCGTCGCGGGCGCGCTGAAGAACCGCGGCCGCGCGCTGATCGTCGGCGACCAGACCTTTGGCAAGGGCAGCGTGCAGCAGCTCTATGACTTTCCTGACACGTCGTCGTTGAAGCTGACCATCGGCCAGTACCTGACGCCGGGCGACGAGAGCATCCAGTCGATCGGCATCACGCCCGACATCTTGCTGCACGCGATTCTCGCCGCCGACAAAGAGAACCTGAACCTCTTGCCCGACGAGCACACCCGCGAAGAAGACCTCGACCGCCACCTCGACGATCTGGCGCGCATCAAGAAGAACAAGGCCGCTTTTGAGCTCGCCTACCTCGCTGAGACCGTCGACAAAGACGAAGCCGAACGCCGAGATGCCAGCTCGAAGCTCATCGAAGACTTCGAGATCAAGCTCGCCAAGCGCGTGCTCGAGTCGGTGCCTGCGCCGCCGCAGGGCGGTCCGTTTGGCCAGAAGACCATCGTCGGCCGCGACCAACTCAAAGCCCTGGCCAAGCCCGTCGTCGACGCCGTCAGCGCCGAAGAAGACAAGAAGATCGACGCGGCGCTCTTGAAGCTCGGCATCGATTGGACGCGCGGCGCACCCTCTCCGGCTGGCAACGCCACCGCCAAAGTCGCCGTCACTGTCGTCGATGGCAAACCCGTCAAAGCCGGCGACACACTGTCGCTGACGCTCGAGGCGAAGAACGAGTCGACGGCGACGCTGTACCGCGTGCGCGGCAACACGACGTCGACCCTCGGCTACCTCTCTGACCGCGAGTTCTTGTTCGGCAAGCTCGACCCCGGTCAGGCCAAGCGCTTCACCGTCGACGTCAAAATGCCCAAAGAGCTGCAGGCCCGCGAAGACCTCGTGCGCGTCGCTCTCGCCGACGACGGCGCAGCCGATCACAACCGGGCGCTCACGACGATCGATGTGCCGGTCACGACCCTCGGGCTCGACCGTCCGCGCTTCTCGTACGGGCTGTTCATCGATGACGCGCCGGCGTCGAAAGAGAACAAAGAGACCAACGGCAACGGTGACGGCCTCTTGCAGCTCGGCGAGAGCGTCGCCCTCGTCGTCGGCATCAAGAACACCGGCACGGGCGAAGCCGGCGAGCCGACGGCGCTGTTGAAGAACCTCGGCGGCTCAGAGCTCTTCATCGAGACCGGTCGCCAGAAGCTCGACGCGCTCGCGCCGGGCAAGAACGGCACCGCGCGCTTCTTGTTCAAGGTGCAGCAGCCGACGTCGCCCGACCCCCGCGAGCAGCAGCTCGGGCTCGTGCTGCCCACGCCGACAAAGGTCGAGCTGCGCCTGCAAGTGTTCGACGGCGTCCTGGGCGACTACCTCGTCGAGAAGCTCAGCTTTCCCATCAAGTCGCCGCTCACGGCGAGCGCCGCGCCGAAGAAGGGACTGAAGGGCGTCGTCGAAGCCAACGCTGCCGTCGCCGTCCTCGCCGCCGCCGACGCCTCTGCCGCCGTCGTCGCCAACGCCGTCGCCGGCGCCCGCTTCGACGCCGTCAGCGAGGTCAACGGCTTCGTCCGCGTGCGCTTGCCCAACGAGAAGGGCGGCGCCGGCAACGTCTACGGCTACGTGCCGCAGAGCGGCGTTGTCGCTGCGAAGGGCAAGCTGGCCGACGGCGCGCAGACG
>JANNAY010001364.1:0-1730 GCA_031384945.1 Deltaproteobacteria bacterium | reverse complement strand
TCGAAGACCAGCTGGGCCATTATTCGATGACGAAGTCGAACCTGGCCTCAGCCGAAAAGGTCAAAGCCGACCCCAAGGTCATCGCGCTGCTCACCAAAGACATGAACGACTCGCGCGCAGCACTGAAGCAGGTGCTCGTCGACGACTGGATGCCCGACGCCAAGGGCCGCCTGCCCGCCATGCGCGACATCGTCGAAGACTGGGGCGAGGCCAAGTGGGGCTCGTATGAAAAAGACATGGGCAAGGTCAAAGACGAGCTCTCCAGAAGACTCGAAAAGCTCGAGACCACGCCCTATGACATGAAAGATCTCGAGAACGGCGTTCACGAGCTGCGCCGCCAGCTGCGCTGGTTCCCGATCTACGCCGAGAGCTTGAACGGCATGTTCCAGCTCGACGACACGAAGAACCCGGTCGCCGCGTACGAGCCCTTGTTGAAGGCCGACATCGCGACGTCGAAGTACGTGCAGCTGCCCGACAGCGCCCGCGAAAAAGACGCCATCCAGATCCCCAAGTCCGTCTACTGCGGCCTCATGCAGCTGACCCTCGACCTCGGCGGTCTCAAAGATGCCGGCGAGCCGCTGCACTTCATCCGCGAGGCCTACGTGCGCTCGGGCGTCGCCAAAGACGCGGCTGGCGCCACGGCCACCGTCGAGAAGCTCTTTGGTGGCGTCACCGACGAGCACAAGATTCATGACGATGCGCAGGCGCTCTACGACGCGATGAAGAAGAACGGCCTCGTCCGCGAGCTCCGCCACGCGGTTGAGCACGGTTGAGCCGCCTTCTGCTTCTCTGACTTCGTCGATAGAGGGGGACATGCGCTCCCTCTTTCTTTTGTCCGTCGTCGTCGTCGCCGTCTCTTGCTCCGAGTGCGGCGGCCCCGTCGCACAAGACACCTGCTCTGACTCGTTGAGCTGCGGCGACACGCCCGAGAATCCTCTCGTGTGCGTCGATGACCGGTGTCAGCGCGTCGACTGCTCCGTCGACGGCGACTGCCCCGCTGATGCCGTCTGCGTCGACGCCCGCTGCGTCGCTGAAGGCGAAGGCGAAGGCGAAGGCGAAGGCGAAGGCGTCGTCGGCGAGGGCGAAGGCGAAGGCGGCGTCGGCGAAGGCGAAGGCGAAGGCGACGCGGGAGAAGGCGAAGGCGAAGGCGAAGGCGGCGTCCGCCCCGACGGCCAATGCGACGACGACAGCGGCTGCGCCTTGGGCGACTGCAACGCCGTCTTCCCCGGCGGCAGCTGCGGCTGCGTCGACGACGGCGACTGCAACGCTGTCTCCTCCTGCTCCGACTTCGGCGTCTGCATCGGCGACTGCGGCGTCGACGAAGACTGCGCCGAAGGCCTGCGCTGCCTCGGCTCAGGACGCTGCGCGGCGCTGCCCTGCGACGTCGACGACGACTGCGGTCCGCGGCTGCGCTGCGACGGCGGGCTCTCGCAGTGCGCCCGCGTGGCCTGCAACGGCGACGGCGACTGCCCCGCCGGCACCGGCTGCGGCGACGCCGGCTTCTGCGTCAACGACTGACGCGCCTCGCGATCACTCGAAGCCCGAGAGCCCAGGCACGAGGCTCCTGAAGTCCAAAGCCACTTCAGGGCCTCGCGCGGGCTCTCGTGATCAGCGCCAGGTGACGACGGGGGGACGCACCGCCGCGCACAACGGCGTGCCGTTCTTCATCGTCAAGACGATCTCGCCGGTGAGCGCGGCGCTCTTGTGCAGCGACGTCGGCACCGCGCTCC
>JANNAY010001323.1:0-3188 GCA_031384945.1 Deltaproteobacteria bacterium | reverse complement strand
ACCGCATCCTGATTGCACCTCTCCACAGCGAGGCTTTGCGAGCGCCGGTGGAGAGGTCCGAGCGCAGCGAGGGGTGAGGTCTGCGGGTCGGGCTGTCTCCTCCAAGGACACATCCGCCAACATGCGGATGCCCCACAACGCCGTTTCGCCGCCCCTCCGACGTTGGGAGGACCGCACGATTCCGTAGGCACACCACGCTGCCTCTCGTCGTCCCCGGGAGGCCGCCGTGCTGAACCGCTTGATCTCTGTCCCCGTCTTGCTCGCCTCGTTCGTCGTCGTCAGCGCCTCGTGCGACGGCTGCTCTGACCCGCAGCCGCCCGGCGCGCTGGGGGGGCCGGGAACCCAGAACCCACCGCCGCTGTTCGGCGACGACCCCGCTGACGTCGACGGCGACGGCATCGCCAACGTCATCGACCTCGACGTCGACGGCGACCGCGTCGAAAACGGCGCCGACGACGACATCGACGGCGACGGCCGCGCCAACGCCTCAGACACGACGCCGTACGGCGACAACCCCAACGGCATCGATGGACCCAACGCCGACAACGACGGCGACGGCGTCGTCAACATCAACGACCCCGACGACGACAACGACGGCATCCCCGACGGCGTCAACGGCAACAACGACTGCAACGGCGACGGCACAGGTGAAGACGAGAACGCCGACTGCGACGGCTACTGCATCGACGTCGAAGCCGGCTGGCGTCCCTGCGAAGACGGCGCCCCCGCCGGCAGCGGCAGCCCCGACGACGATGGCGACGGCGTGCAAAACACCGTCGACCCCGACGACGACAACGACGGCGTCCCTGACGGCGAAGACAACCAGCCCCATGGGCAAGACCCGTGCGTGAACCTGGAGGGTCCGCCGCCGGCGTCGTGCAGTGAAGAGCCGACGCCAGAGCCCGAGCCCACGGGTGAAGGCGAGCAAGAGACGCCGCCGCCGCCGACGCAAGAGCAGCCGCCGCCGCCGCCGCCTCCGCCGCCGCCGCCGCCGCCGGTGTGCTCGACGGAGACCTTCAATCCCGCCGAGCCCATCCCGCCGCGCATTCTTCTCGTCGTCGATCGATCGAACTCGATGAACGAAGAGGCCCCCGGCTTCGCCGGCAGCAAGTGGGAAGCGACCCGCGAAGCCCTGGTCGGACCGCTGTTCGGCGGCGACGGTGGCGTCGTCGGCCAGCTCGAAGACCGCGTCGAGATGGGATTGTTTCTCTACCCCGCCGCCGACGACAACGACGTCTGCGCCACCGGCCAGCTCTCGCGCGGCGTCGACCTCGAGAACCACAGCTCGATCAAGACCGCGCTGTATTTGACCGACCCCACCGGCGCGACGCCGACGGCAGGCTCGCTGCTCGAGGCCAAAGAGGTGCTCGACTTCCTCGGCGACGACGGCGGACAGCGCGCCATCATCCTCGCCACCGACGGCGGACCGAACTGCAACCGCTCGCTCGACGGCGACACCTGCCGCTGCGTCGGCACCCGCGCCCAGTGCGCGCAGTTCTCGGCCAACTGCCTCGACGACACCAACGCCGTCGGCGCCACCGCCGCCCTCGCCGCCGCCGGCTACCCCGTCTTCGTGCTGGGCATCAACGGCAGCGAGAGCTTCGCCGACGTGCTCGACCGCATGGCCCTCGCCGGCGGCAGCGCCAGCTCGTTCTCGGTGTCGTCGTCGACGGCGTTGGCGTCGACCATCGAAGGCATCGCCACCGAGGTCGGCACCTGCCGCTTCGACGTCCAGGGCTTCCCCGACGAAGCTGACCTCACGGTCCGCGTCGACGGCAGCGTCGTCAACCTCGACAACAGCCGCAGCAACGGCTGGGACATCGTCGGCCTCTCGACCCTCGAGTTCTTCGGCAGCGCCTGCGACGCCGTGCTCGCTGCATCTCAATCGATCACGGTCGAACGCTGCGAGTGAGCGCTGCTGCGCGGCAGTCTTGACGATCACCTCGTCACATCGCGCGTTTTTTTGGAGGAGGCCGCGATACGCCCTCACCGTTCCCAGCAGCGGCGTCGGCTCGTCGCGGCGCTCCCACGCTGTCGTCCGTGTGCTTGCTCTTCCGCATCTCTGACCTGCCAGCGCGGCGGCTGACGTTTAGAGCTGCGGTGCGCCGACGGCCTGTGCGCTGCGAAAAACGACGTCGCCACCGGTGAGCACGGCGACGGCAGCTTCGAGTTCGTCGGTGGAGACGACGCGGCTGCTGAAGTCGCGCACCGACTCGCTGTCGAGTTGTTCGTCGATGATGTCGGCTTTGACTTCAAAGCCGTCGACACGAAAACGCCAAGGCAATGTGGGCCAGGCTTCGTCGTCCGCGTAGGCGTCTTTGAAGCCGGCGACGACGACGAAGCGCCGGTGGTCGGCGTGTTTGGCGGGGAGTTCGCACGCCAGCCGTTCGCCGCGAAAGAGCTGCTCACGCACATCAGATTGCAACAGCATGATTGCCTCCTTCATTTGGCAGGCTCGATGAAGATGTGGATGTCGGCGCCGCGCAGGCCGTCGATTTGCAGGTGTGGCGTCGTTTGATGCCGCAGATTGCCGACCTGAGCGTGGCCGACGACGGTGCCGTTCGGCAGTTTCTGCGTGTCCCAGTGAAAGGTCGGGTTGCCGTTGCCGATGCCGCGACCGATGCGCGCGTTGAGACCGGTTGTTTCGACGAGGGGCTGCTTCTTCAGGAGCTCGTTCAGTACTTCGCGGGCCTCGGCCTCGCTGCCGACGTGGGTTTCGATGCTTCTTCTTCCTTGGGCGAACCCGGTGTCGATGTCGCTGAGAGCTGCTTTGGCGGCCTTGCCAGCCACGAGACCAGTGTCGATGGCGGGGCTCATCACGCGGGCGAGGTCGATGCCTTCGTCGCGGGCTGTGGCCTGCAATTGGGCGAACTTGCCACCAGGGTTCGTGCCTTCGGCCGGCCTGAAGATGGCGTCGACGGCATCGCTTTTCGCGAGAGTGAGCTTGCCGCCCTCTTGAAATTGATTCAGATGGCGAAGCTCGGCCATCACCTCCTGCGCCTCTTCGCGAATGAGAGGTTCCATTTCGCCAGCGACGCTGGCGGGGTTCTGGCTGAGCTTCAGAGAGTCGGGCGCCATCGCCCGTGTCGTCGACACCGGCGCTGCCGTCTCTGCAGTCAACTCCGTCGCCCGTGCTCGCATCTTCTGGGCCAACGACGGGTTCGTCTTCGCGATCGCGTCGGCTTCGG
>JANNAY010001319.1:0-3192 GCA_031384945.1 Deltaproteobacteria bacterium | reverse complement strand
CGCAGCTGATGGCCTGGCCCGAGAACGGACACGGAAACGTGTCGCCCGTCGACGCCCACAAGAGCTCGACCGAGGCGAGCTCTTGGTTGTCGACGGCGGTGGCGATGACCTGCATCGAGGTGTTGGCGGCGAGCACGGCGTTGTCGGCGGGCGCCGAGATCGACGTCGTCGGCGGCACCGCGTCGTCGGGGGGCGGCGGCGGCGCTTCGCCGTCGGCGGTGAGGTGCACGGTGCGCGTCTGCGTGGCGACGGTGTTGCCGGCGGTGTCGGTGGCTTCGACGCTGAAGCTGCGGTCGCCGGTGCCGACGCGCACGTTCCACGTCGACGTGTTGCCGCTGCGGGCGCAGGTGACGGCGCCGCCGCCGAAGTTGGTCGGACAGTCGAAGCGGTCGCCGGTGAAGTCCCAGACGAGCACGGTGCTGGCGATGGCCAGGTTGTCGGCGGCGGTGGCGGTCACGACGATGGTCGAATTCGACAGCAAATTCGCGTCGTTGGCCGGCGACGTGATGGACACCGTCGGCGGCGTCGGATCGACCGGCGGGGGCTCGACGGCGCCGCCGCCCGCAGCGCCGAGCTTCTCGAGCATGATGCGCACCGAGTTCTGCGTCGGGCGGTTGCAGTTGCATTCGCGCGGCTCGAACTCGCCGCAGCTCTTCTCAGAGTTCTGAAAGGTCTTGTCGCCGCAGCCGCCGAGGTACGTCATCGGATCGGGGCAGAAGAACTCGTGATCGAGCGAGAACGAGTGCGCGATCTCTTGCGCCGCGGTCTCGCAGATGGCCTGCGTCGAGCCGTAGACCTCGGCGAAGGTGTAGTTGATGGCGACGTCGATGATGCCGCAGTTGAAGTTGTCGATGGGGGCGACGCCGCCGACGCCGGCGGGCAGGCCGACGTCTTGCGGGCTGCCGCCGACGACGTGCTCGACGTAGCGCACGTTGCTCGGCGGCTCGGTCTCGGTGATCTCGACGTTGAACGCGGCGAACTGGTCGCGCACGCAGCTGACCACTTCGTTCCACGCGGCGTCGTTGTACGGAAACGGCGAGATGGTCGACGTCTGCCGCGGCACGATCGAGGTGTTGCGGCGGCTGTCGTCTTGCCCTGGCGAGTACGTGCCGCCATTTCGGTTCATGAAGATCTTGAGCGCCGGCTGGCCCGGTCCTGCCAACGCGATGGGGCCGT
Source organism: Deltaproteobacteria bacterium (assembly GCA_031384945.1). GTDB lineage: Bacteria > Myxococcota > UBA727 > UBA727 > VGSZ01 > VGSZ01. The sequence continues at coordinate 2,016 of JANNAY010001319.1, read as the reverse complement.
CGTTGTGGTCGTCACCGACGAAGCTGTCGACGCCGCCGTTGGCGCGCTGGTGCTCCCACGGCACCTCGAGCGTGATGCCGCGGGGCTTGATGAACGGCTTGCCCACACGCGTGATGTGCAGCCCCTGCGCTTCGAGCGCGGCGATGCTGCTGTCGTCGGTCGCGTCGACAGCGACAGGCGCCGGACAACCGCCGATCGCCCCCGTGATCAACGCGGTCAGAGCGAAGACGACGCCACCAAGAATCAAACGCTGCATGCGCTCCTCCATCCAGCCGTGAGCATGCGGGAGCCGTCAGAGCCGCGTCCATCCGACGTTCTGCGGCGGGACGCTGAGACGCCCGGTGGGGCCGGCAGTGTGCAAGGGTCGGGCGGTGCCCCGCGCCTCCGCCCTCTCCAGCGTGCTGTTGCTGCTGACGGCCGGCTGCAGTCTCTTCCTGCCCGCCCGCGTCGCTGAAGGCGAAGGCGACCAAGGCGAAGGAGAAGGAGACGGTGAAGGAGAAGGAGACGGCGAAGGCGAAGGCGAAGGCGAAGGCGTGGTCATCACCGGCGTCGATGGCAGCGGCAGCGCCCGCGCGGTGGTCGCCGAGGGCGGCGGGGTCGACGTCGTCGCGGCCGCCCACCGCTGGCGCGGCGACTTCGTGGTCTCCGGGCGCGGTCTCGCCGCCGTGCTCGCCGCGTCGCTCGTCGACGAAGCGGCCAACGTTGTCTCATTGGAGGTCTTGCCCATGTCCGCACCGACTGCACCGACGCGCACGTTTCGGCTGACCGCCCCCGTCGCCGCGGGGCTCTTCACCCTCGTGCTCTCGACCGCAGCCGGCGAGGCCCGCGCCGAGCTGTTCTTGCTGCAAGGCGAGCCCGGCCCCGTCACCGGCGTCGACGTCGTAGCCGCCAGCGTCGCCGAGTGCCGCTTCGGGGGCCGCGTCGTCGTCACCACCGCCGCCAACGCCGATGGCAGCTTCGAGGGCGGCGCCGTGGTCCGCCGCGCCGTCGACTGCGACCGCAGCGTCGTCGAGCCACAGACCCTGACCGTCACCGATGAAGCGTCGCTGCGCGCCCTGCTGGTCGAGCTGCGCGGGATCGGACTGTCCGCGCCCGTCACCGTGCAGCTGCCGACCACGCTGACGCTGGCCGCGCCGATCGAGGTGGGCCACCCCGACGGTCGTTGGCTGACCCTCCGGGGGCCGTCCACCGTGACCGCCGCGACCACCGCCTTCCACCTCGTCTCCGGCGACGTCACCGTCGTCGACGTCGACTTCGTCGCTGGCAGCCGCATCGTCGCCGGCGCCACCGCCTTCCTCGCTGACGCCGGCACCAAAGGCAGCCTCGTCGACGTCAACGTCACCGGCTTCCCCTTCGGCGTCTTCGCCTCTCAGGCCGATCTCACGCTGGTGCGCGCCGCCTTTGCCGACAGCGCCAACGCCGTGACGGCGACGCGCGGGGCCCGCGTCTCGGCCCGCGGCGCGACCTTCGACGGCGGCGACAAGGCCTGCACCGCCACCCTCGGCGGCTTCCTCGACGCCTTCGACATCGACGCCGAAAACGTCGTCACCGGCGTCACCGCCACCTTCGGCGCCGTCGTCGAGGCCAGCAGCGGCGCCATCAACGCCAGCGACACCGCCGTCTTCTCCAGCACGGGTGCCAGCGTCCGCGTCGTCGACACCAGCCTCGTGGCCCCCACCGACGTCAGCGTCGTCGACGGCGCCACGGTCTTTCTGCGCGGCAACCTGGCGCAGCTGGGCACACCAACGCTCAAGGCCCTGCGCGGTGCTGGGCTGAGCGTCGACTTCGCTGGCGGCGATGCCAACGTCGACGTCAGCGACAACGCCACCGCCTTCGTCGAAGCCGGCATGGACTGCGCCGTCGTCAACGGCGGCGTCTGCGCCATCCGGTAGCGCTGCACGGGCTTGCAGGGGCGCGACTCTCTGCTAAAACGGAAATCCATCCACCGCACCCGGAGCGCCGCCATGGGCAAGATCTACGACGACAACTCTCAGAGCATCGGCAACACGCCGCTCG
>JANNAY010001283.1:0-3244 GCA_031384945.1 Deltaproteobacteria bacterium | reverse complement strand
GACCAAGAAAGAAGAGACGAAGAAAGAAGAGACGTCGACGACGACGCCTGACGTCAAGAAAGACGAGCCGCCGCCGCTGCCGCCGCCGGTGACCGATGCGACGACGCCGGTGACGACGACGGGCACGACGCCGACCGATGCGCCGGCGGACCAGCCGACCATGTTCACGCCCGAAGAGCGGGCGAAGCTGAAGGCCGAGCTCAAGGCCGAGGTGCAGGCCGAGCTCAAAGCCCAGCTCGCCAACGAGATGGAGTCTGCGGCACGCGACCAGGCGACGCAGAAGGCCGCGGCGCAAGAGTGGCAAGAAGAGCGCTGGATCGAAGAGGTGAAGCCCAAGCTCAACTTCCTCGAGCTCGACGGATACTTCCGCTTTCGCTTCGACGTCTTCAACCGCCTCGACCTCGGCACCTACGACCCCGTCGTCGACCGCGGCACGTCGTTCTTTCCGACGCCCACGCTCTACCGCCCCTTCGACGGCGCTGACACCTGCACCGACGGCGACCCCGAGAACTTTCCCGGCGACCCGTGCAGCCAGACCGCCGAAGACACGCAGACGATGCTGACGGCGAACATGCGCTTGCGCGTCGATCCCACCTTGAACGTCAGCGAAGACATCAAGATCCGCTCTACCCTCGACATCTTCGACACCCTCGTGCTGGGCTCGACCCCCGAGTCACTGCCCGGCTTCGCGCAGAACCCGACGTTGCCGCTGCCGTTGTTCGCTTCGTCTCAGAATCCACCGCAAGCCGGACTCAACTCACTTTACGATGCAATTCGAATCCGTCGTTTGTGGGCCGAAGTCATGACACCCATCGGCCAGCTGCGCTTCGGTCGCATGCCCAACAATTGGGGCCTCGGATTGTTGGCCAACGACGGCAACAAGCTCGACAACGACTACGGCGACAACGCCGACCAGGTCGTCTTCGGCACCCGCGTCGCCGGCTTCATCATCGCGCCGGGTTACTCGTTCTCGTCGACCGGCCCGTTCTCGCGCGGCGGCGGCGCTGGCGCTGGCGGCGACTCGAACCAGGGCTTCTTCGTGAACGAGCAGGGCCAGCGCTACAACCTCGACCCGAAAGACGACGTGCACAGCTTGCTGCTCGTCGTCGCCAAGCGCGACAAAGATGAAGACATCGAAGAGCAGCTTCGACAGGGCAATTGGGTGCTCAACTACGGCATCTTTGGTGTCTACCGCACGCAGCAGTTCGACGTACCCGACTACTACGTCAATGGCGACGTCACCGCCCGCACCGAGGCCGCGCAGTACGTGAAGCGCAACGCCAACGCCGGCATCGGCTCGATCTGGGGTCGCTTCAACTGGGACAAGCTCAAGATCGAAGCCGAAGCCGTCGGCATCGTCGGCAACGTCGAGGGCACCGCGGTGTCGTCGTCGGGCGTCAACGAGAGCGAGCCCGACCTGCGCGTCGTCGACGGCGACACCGTCCTCGACCAGCCGCTGTTCATCTTGCAGGGCGGCTTCGCCGTCGAGAGCGCCTACCGCTTCTTGAACGACCAGCTCGAGGTCGGCCTCGACTTCGGCGCAGCCTCTGGCGACGACGCCCCCGGCATGGGCATCCGCCCCGTCATCAACCAGCAGCCCAAGGCCGGCGATCTCGACGGCCGCCAATACGGCGAGTGCCTCGAGAAGGTCGCCGCTGGCGACGAAGTCCTCGACGAAGACGGCAGCAGCGTCGACTGCAAACGCGTCGACAACGACGTCACCAACTTCCGCTTCGACCCCGACTACCAGGTCGACTTGATCCTGTTCCGCGAGATTTTGGGAACGGTCAATGATGCCCTCTACGTCAAGCCGCACATTGGCTACTATTTCACCCCCGACCTCGGCGTCCGCGCCGACATCATCTACAGCCAGGCGATCTTCGCGTCGTCGACCCCCGGCCAGCAGAACCCCCTCGGCATCGAGCTCGACGCCAAGGCGTTCTATGCAACTGAAGACGGCTTTCACCTGATGCCGCAGGTGGGTTTCTTCTTGCCCTTCGGTGGACTCAATCACTTCGAAGACACGGTCTTGACCAACGAGAAGTTCCGCACGGCGCAGTTCGCGTGGACGTTCCAGGTCTTCGCCGGCATCCAGTTCTGAGCGCGCTTCGTCAGCCGGCCCCCGCGACGTCGTCGTGGGGGCCGGTTTCTTTTTGGGCTGTTGTTTGGGCCATGAAGCGCAGCGCCTCGTGCAGTGCTGCGATCGCGGCGATGACGAGCGGCCAACGCTGCAGTCCAACGATGAGCAGCGCGTGGGGCAGGCTCGTCGTCAGCAACGCCAACAGCAGGTAGCTCTGGAACGAGCCGATCGCGCCGTGAAGGACGGACATGGCGAGGTGCGCCCACAGCGGCACGACCAGCGCCGCCGCCGTCGCCGGCCAGACGAAGCTCTGCTCCCAGGTCGTCGACGTCAGCTGCTTTGACCGCTGCGCCGCGGCCCCTGCGGCGATCGCGAGGACGAGGGCGACGACGCAGCCGACGAAGGAGTCGCCGCCAGGTCCGCCGCGGCCGCGCATCCACCGCGGATCCCCAGCGTCGCCATCGGCTTGGTCTCGCCACATCGTCAGCTGCGCGGTCGGGCCGACAAACCAGGCACGTTCGTTGGCGTCGACGAAGAACGCGTCGTCGCGGATCTGGTGGTGGGCGATGACGCCAGCGACGGCGGCAGGCCCACCGGGCGTGAGCGCGGTGACCCATCGTCGGTCGTCGTTGTCGACAGAGAAGCCCGCGTCGACGGCGTGGTGACAGTGGTCGGCTTCGTCGGCGGCGACGGCGACGACGGTGGCGACGACCCAGACGACGGCGAACGCGACGCGGCCGCGCTGCCGCTGCTCACGCGCCCGCACCACCGGATCGACGACGAGAGCGCGGACCGCGGCGGAGGCGTTCGACATGGGCTGAAGGTTTCACGGCGTCGGCGGCGCGCCAGAAGCCGGCGAAGTCCGCGAATCTTCGCGAAGATGAATGAAGCTCGCCGGCCCCCGAGCTCGGCGCTCACGATGGGTCACATCTCTCACCGAAACGGGCCTCATGAATGTGGCACCCCCTGCCCATGGGCTGAGCATTCGTCACTTCTCTCACCGAAGCGCGACCGACCGCCCCGGGTCGCGTCGAGCGCACGCCGTTGCTCGCCGCCGCAGACCTCACCCCTCGCTGCGCTCGGACCTCTCCACGGGCATACTGTCTGGTTTTTGAATCTGAATTTTTAGATATAATTCAATGCTTTTTTATGATATTATATTAC
>JANNAY010001221.1:0-2774 GCA_031384945.1 Deltaproteobacteria bacterium | reverse complement strand
GGTGACGCCGCTGTCGACGTCGTCGAAACACTCGCTGTTGCAGCTGCGGCTCGAGGGCGGCGTGCGGCACCAGCTTCGTGTGCACCTCGCCTCGATCGGCCACCCCATCGTCGGCGACGTCGACTACGGCGCCGCCGCCAGCGACGACGGCGGCTTCTTCTTGCACGCCTCGCGCTTGGGCCTCGGCGACGTCGTCGTCGACGCCGCGCGCCCCGAGCGCTTTCGCAAAAAGATGGGCCAGCTCTCGCTGAAATGAAGCTGAAACAAAAAAACACCCGGCGGTGAGCCGGGTGTTTCTGTCTTGGTAGTGAAGGAGGGAGTCGAACCCTCGACCTCGGGATTATGAGACCCACGCTCTAACCAACTGAGCTACCCCACCGACGACGACGGACTTCTATCGCGTCGACAAAGGCTGGCAAGCGCGAAGAAGAGCTCAGCTGCCCAGCTTGGCCTTGAGCTTGGCCAGCTCGTCGTCGATGGCCGACGGCGGCCCCGACACAGCCGGCGGACCCGACGACGACGGCGCTGGCGCACCCGACGACGCCGCCATCTTCGCCTTCAACGCCGCGAGGGCGTCTTCGCCGGACTGCTTCTCGGTCAGCTTCTTCAGCTCGTTGTCGACGGCGGCGCTGACGGCGGTGGAGCCCATCAGCTCGGCGCGGGCTTCGACCTCGGCCTCGCTGTTTTCGATCTTGTTGACCATGCGGTCGAAGGTGTCGAAGGCGGTGGCGTCGCCGACGGCGTTGGGACCGGTGCCGGCGGCGATGGCGGCCTGCTTCTTCTTCATGTCGGCGGCGTTGAGGCGGGCGATGAGCTCGTCTTTCTTCGACTTCGCCTCTTGGACCTTGCGCTCAAGCGCGATGATCTGCTCTTTCAGCGACTCGTTGCTGCCTTTCTGGGCGGCGACGCCGGTCTCGGCTTCGAGAGCCATGGCGTCGAACTTGCCCTTTTCGCCAAGGGCCTGGCGGGCGAGGTCGTCGCTGCCGGCTTTGAGGGCCGCCATGGCCTTCTGCTCCCACTCGTTGGCCGTCTTGCGCATCGTCTCGGCCTGCTTCTCGGTCTGCTTCAGAAGCGTCATGGACTCGAGCAGCTTCTGCTTGGCCTTTTTGTGCTCGCCCTCCATGTCGATGATGGTCTGCTCGAGGACCTTGCGCGGGTCTTCAGCGGCGTCGATGGCCGAGTTCACGTTGCTTTTGACGACGTCACTGATGCGCTTGAAGATCGACACGAAGCCTCCAAAAAGACAGCCAAACAGGCGCGGACGCCGGACTCTAACCGACGGCCGTCTGGGGAACATCCTCACCTGTCTGTCGTCGACAAGCCGGCCGCGATCCCTCGCGCCATCTGGGCTACTCGGGCGCAGCGGCCTTCGAGACGCAGCCGACGAGCCCCTCGGCGGTGGGGCGCAGCAGGTACGACGCGTTCTTGCCGCGCGCCTGGTAGCCGCCCCAGATGGCGAGGGCGGCGGTGCGGTCGTCTTTGTCCCAGCCCCAGGCGTCGAACTTGGCGGCGAACCGGCCGTCGAGCAGCTCGGCGATCAGCCAGGCGCGCTCGACGTTGGGCAGGCGCTCGTCGGCGACGATGGCGTCGGCGGCGGTGCGGTCGGCGCGGGCGATGGCCTGCAACGCGAGCAGCGCGCGCTCGGTCTTGCCGTACAGGGCCGCCTGCAGCGTCGAAAACGGCTTCTTCTTCTCAGCCTCTGACCCCTGTGCATACGCCGCGGCGACGGCGTCTCTGAGGGCCGTGGCTTTGTCGGCGCCGCCCTTGCCGGCGACGACGCGCTCGGCGGCGACGAGGCCGGCGACGACGACGCGGTCTTCGCTGGAGGCGAGGGCGGCCTTGACGTCGTCGGCGCTGACCTTCTCAGGGGCAAGCTCGGCGAGGCCCGTGAGGGCATAGGCGTGGTCGACCGTGCCGACAGGCTTCTTCAGCTGGGCCACGAGCTCGCCGACGCCGACCTTGCTCTCGACGGGCACGAACCGACCCGCCGCGTTGCGACGCTCAGGGCGGCGCGCGACACGCAACAGCCCCTCGTGCTGGTCTTTGTGCCAGGGGTTCTCGAGGGGTTCGGCCGTCGGCAGCGGCAGCACCGCGAGGGCCGCGGCCTTGTCGCGCACCTTTTCGGCGAGGGCGCCGTCGGGGGCGCGGCTGTCGATCGCCGAGAGCAACTGTCCGTAACTGCGCCGGATTTCGCCCAACCACTGGCCCAGCACCGGATCGAGCAGCGCGCCGGTGTCTCTGACATCGACGGCGTAGGGCGAGGGCAGGGGCAGCCCGCGAAAGTTGCCCGCGCCGAGGCTGGCGCGGGCCACGTCGTCGTAGAGGGCGGCGATCTGAAAGGCGGCGCGGCGCCCCCAGAGGCGGTCGCTGCCGGCGGCGATGGCCGAGTAGCGCTCGGCGACCTCTTCGACGACGCGCTTGCGCTGGCGGGCCTCGGTCGACGCCAGACGGCGCAGTCCGAGGGCCGAGCCGCACGATGTGGTGCCGAAGAGCTCGTGGCGTGCGCGTGCTTCGACGACGCTGGCGGCGGCGAAGCGCACGGCGGCGGACAAGCGGCGGGCGGGGGCGCCTTCGAGGCTGGCGGTGGCTGTGTCGGCGGCGGCGCGGGCCTCTTTGACGGCGGCGTCGGCGTCGTCGAAGCGGCCGGCGAACACCGCGGCGCGGACCTTCACCAGCCGGTGCAGCGCCTTCAGCTCAGCATCGGCGGCGTAGATGTTGTCGGGGACCCAGTTGTTGGCAAAGGCGTCGAGCTTCGTCGCCAGCGCCTTCTTCGC
>JANNAY010001206.1:0-6223 GCA_031384945.1 Deltaproteobacteria bacterium | reverse complement strand
GCGAAGGCGAAGGCGAAGGCGAAGGCGAAGGCGAAGGCGAACCGCCGAACCAGGCGCCGGTGATCGAGAGCGTGGTCTACGACGCGCTGACGTCGACGGCGCCGGGCACGGTGTCGTTGACGACGACGGCCAGCGACGCTGACGGCGACGCGCTCGTCGTCACCGTCGCCACCAGCGGCGTCACCTACACCAGCACCGACGTGACGAGCCCGTTCGACGGCGACCTGGCGATCGCGCTGCGTCCGCGCGGCGACCTCGACGTCACCGTCACCGTCACCGACCCCGACGGACTCAGCGACAGCGACACCCAGACCATCGTCATCGCCAACCACGCGCCCGACGCTGACATCGTTGGGGGCAGCTTGTTGCCCGGCGAGTCCATCCCGCTGTTCACCGGCATCACGCTGGCTGATCTCGACATCGACACAGGCTCCATCGACGACCCCGACGACCTCGACATCGCCGTCACCATCGCCAACGGCGTCACCGGCGTCTCGATCACCGGCACGGGGCTCGCGTCGCGCTTCGCCGTGCAGCGCGGCACCTACGCCGAGACGTTGGAGAAGACGTTCACCGTCACCGTCACCGTCACCGACGACAAAGGCCTCATCGACACCGCCACCGCCAACGTCGTCGTCCTCGACGAACGCGGCGGCCACGTCGACGCCGACTCCATCTTTGCTGGCAGCTGCGGCCAGGTCCGCCACCCGTGCAAGACATTGGCTGACGGCCTCGCCAACCTGCGCTCGATGTTGACCGGCGCCAACGCCGTCGCCGGCACCGCCGCCGTCGTGCTGCTCGCGAGCCAAAACAACCAGCAGTACACAGCCTCCGGACCCCTCGAGCTCGGCGACGTCGCCGTCCGCGGCGGATTCGACGCCACCACCCTCGTCAACAACGAGTGGGAACAAACCGCAGCGCGCGCGGCCCTCGACGTCAACGTCGCAGCCCCCGCCGCTGGCGTCTCCACCGGCGTCACCTTCACCGCTGACGATCTCGGCGCGCTCGACTCGATCGACCTCGACGTCGCCCACGCTGTCGGCACCGGCGGCGTCGCAGCCATCGCCGTCGACAACGCCGACGTCGACCTCGACAACGTCGTCGTCATCAACAGCGGCGCCGTCGCCGGCTCCGACGTCGTTGTCATCGCCGCTGGCGACGGCGCCGCCGTCAACATCACCGACAGCGACCTCGCCACCAGCGCCCCGGGCGGCGCCGCGGCGAAGTCGACCACCGTGATCAACGCCGACAACGCCGACATCACCATCGAGAGCTCACAGCTGAGCGCGCTGGCCGCCGTCAGCAGCGCCACCGGCATCTTCGGCGCCGCCGCCACCGTCAGCGTCGGCGGCAGCGCCATCGACGTCGGCGCGAGCGTCAACAATGCCGGCGTCTTCCTCGACGGCGCGCTGATCCTCGACGAGGTCGACGTCGTCACCGCCGACGCAACGACGTCGACCACTGGCGTGCTCGTCATCGGCACCGCGACGGTCACCGGCGGCAGCGTCAACGCCGGACGCGCCAGCAGCGCCAGCGGCCTCGGCGTCAACGGCAGCCTCATCGCCACCGGCGTCGACATCAACGTCGGCGACGCCGTCAGCGGCTCCGTCGGCCTCGCCGTCGACGGCGGCACCGCCACGCTGACTGAGGTCAACGTCGTCGCCGGCGCCGCTGGCGACTTCTCCATCGCCGCCAGCTTCGACAACGCCAGCGCCGCCATCGTCATCGACGGCAGCTACCGCGCCGGCGACGTCGACGGCGACGGCACCTCCGTCTCTGGCGGCATCGGACTCGGCCGAGCCAGCCGCGTCACCGGCACCGGCGTCGAGATCGCCGCCGGCAGCGCCAACTCCAGCAACGACGACGCCTTCTCCGTCGGCGTCATTGGCGACGACGAAGACGGCGACGCCGGCGCCACTCTCACCGGCGGCAGCGTCAGCAGCGACACCGCCAGCGCGGGCGGCGTGGGCCAGGCGGGCACCGCCGGCATCAGCGTCATGGGACCCCTCGTCCTCGACACCGTCGACGTCAGCGCTGGCGACGGCGCCGACTTCAGCGTCGCCGTCTCTCTCGGCGACGACGACGGCGGCTTCACCAACGGCACCTTCACCATCACCGGCGGCAGCCTCACCGGCGGCGACTCCACCGACTTCTCCGCCGGCCTCTTCGGCCGCGCGCTGCTGCAGAGCACGATGACGAGCACGACGGTGACGTCAGGTTCGTCGGCGTCGACCGCGGCGCTGCTGGCGACGTCGTTGAGCACCGTGACCATCACCAATTCGACGTTGAGCGCCGACGACGCCACCGTCTCCTCCGGCGGCATCATCGCCTCTGGCGCTCTCACCAACGTCGTCATCAGCGGCGGCAGCGTCGTCAGCGGCGACGGCGTCGCCGACGGCATCGCCATCCGCGCGCTCTCGGCCGCGGGCCTCGAGATCAAAAACGGCGCGGTGGTCACCGGCGGCACGGCGACGACGGCGGGCAACAGCGCCGGCCTGCGGCTCGCCGCGGCGTCGAGCAACATCAAGATCAACAGCGGCGTCGTCATCAGCGGCGGACAAGCCGACCAGAGCCGCGGCGTCGACCTGCCCGCCCGCGTCAGCGGCCTCAACCTCGACGGCGTCACCGTGCAGGGCGGCACCGCCGTCACCGTCACCGAAGGACTGCGCATCGGCGTCTGCAGCGGCTGCTCGATCGCCCGCAGCACCATCCGCGGCGGCAGCGCCAACGGCGGATCGACGACGAGCCGGGGCCTCGTGATGAGCTCCGTCGTCGATCAGGTCGCGACCATCATCGGCGGCAACATCATCGCCGCCGGACGCGCCCCCACCACCATCGCCGTCAGCGTCACCGGCAACACCGACGCCAACGGCGGCGCCCCCAGCGACGTCGTCTTCGCCCACAACGTCATCGACGCCGGCGGCAACGGCGGCAACACCTCAAGAGGCGTCGCCGTCGACCTCGGCATCGGCATCGACGGCAACACCACGCAGCTGCCGGCGGCGTTCGTCGCCAACATCCTCGTGCCCGGCCTGAACGCCACGACGATCGGCTTTCAAGAGGCCTGCAGCGACCCGGGCGGCATCGGCTCGGTCACCCACAGCCGTCCGAGCCGCGCCGAGAACACCAACTTCCACCTGCAGGGCGGCATCCCCTTCGACGTCTACATCGCCGACCAAGAGCCCACGGGCGTCAATGGCATCACCTGCACCCCGACGTCGATCAGCACCATCGCCGTCATCAACGCCGGCACCGGCGGCGCGAACCCCTACCGCCAGCAGAGCCCCGAAGACCAATCCTTCGACGTCGACTCCAGCTTCACCGACGCCGTGTTTCACATCGGCGCCACGTCGCTGATGAAGAACCAGGCAAAGGCGACGCTGCGCTATCTCACCGCCGTCACCCTCGCCGCCGCCGGCTACACCGACGTCGACTTCGACGGACAGACGCGGCCGCAGGGCAACGTCAGAGACATCGGTCGCGACGAAATCCAGTAGCGGCCCAGACAGCGTTGCAACGAAAAAGCCCGGAGTGATCCGGGCTTTTTCGTTTCCAATGAAAAATTGACGGCGATCAGTGTTTTCGCTCGCGACGCGGGTGGCACGACGCATAGCCGCCCTTCTCGACGTACTGCTGGTGGTACCCCTCGGCGGCCCAGAACGTCGACGCCTTGGTGATCTCGGTGACGATGGGCGCGTCGAGCTCGCCCGACTTCTGCAACTTCGCCCGCGCCGCCTCGGCCGTTTTCTTCTGCGCTTCTGAGTGATAATAAATCGCCGAGCGATACTGCGTTCCTTCGTCGGGCCCCTGGCGGTTCAGCGTGGTCGGGTCGTGAATGAAGAAGAACTCTTCGACGATCTTCTCGTAGCTGACCTTCTTCGGATCGAACTCGAGCTGCACGACCTCGGCGTGCCCAGTGCCGTCGTTGCAGACCTCTTTGTAGGTCGGCTTTTCGGTGTGTCCGCCGCTGTAGCCGACGGCCGTGGCGGTCACGCCGGGAAATTTTCGGAACCAATCTTCGACGCCCCAGAAGCAGCCGGCGCCGAAGGTGGCGACCTCGGTGTCGACGCCCCCGTCGGCGCCCTTCACCAGATAGAGGCCCTTCTTCGACTTCTCGTCGTTGCGGGCGTTCTGGGCCGAGCTCGCGTAGCCGACGCCACAGACGGCGAGGGCAACGGCAAAGGCGGCGGCGGAGATCATCCAGTTGCGGCGGGCGTCGACCATGGTGGTGAACCTCTTTCGTCATCTACGAAGCAAAACGCCCTCCCGTGAGGGAGGGCGTTCGCGAAGCCAAAGCCCGAGATCAGGTCGGGCTCAAGATCACGTCAGTCAGGTCAGGCCGCGAGCGGCTGGCCGAGCTGGGCAGCGCGCTGGGCGCGCCGCAAACGGGCCACCTCGGCCGGCGTGAGCTCTTTCAGGCGGCGGTCGAGCACCGGCTTGGCGCGGTGGCTGTGGGCGGCGCCGAGGGCCGGCAGGACGCTCTCAGCGAAGAACGCGACATCTTTGGGCATGCACTTGCCGAGCAGGTCGACGAGACCACCGGCGAGCGTGCGGGCGTAGTCAGGACCGGCCGCGCACAGCGCGGCGAGCAGCTTGACGGCGCCAGCCTGGGCGAGGTCTGCCGGCTGGGTGAGGTCGGCGAGCGCCTGCCAGAACAGGTCACGCGAGCCCCAGAGGGCTTCAGCGTGGCGGTTGGCGACGGGCGAGAGCGCCAGCATCGTGTAGGGCAGCATGTCTTTCTGGCTGGCGTCGATCATTTCGACGAGGCGGTCGGCGTGCGCGATCAGCAGGTCGGGGGCGCGGGTGCCGACTTCAGAGACGACGCGGGCGGCGTCGGGGGCGTGGTAGTCGTCGTGGCGCTCGATGACAGCGACGAGGGCGCTGACGGCGTCGGTGTCGTCGGCGAAGACGATGTCGGCGGCCAGCTCGAGGTTCGGCATCTCGTCAGAGCGGCCGACCGAGACGGCGAGGCGGGCCAGGATGTCGCGCTCGCGCTGTGAGCGAGCGGCTTCGCGGGCCATGGCGTTGTCTTCGCCGGCGATGCCGAGCTCACCGAGCATCGCTTCAGCGATCTCAGAGGCGACCGAGGGCGACGAGCGGCGGGCGCGCACGGGCGCCTTGGCGGCGGGCTTGGCCTGGCGTTTGGTGTTGATCGGGGTCTTGATGTTGCGCAAAGAGACCTCGACCTTCACGGCTTTGAGCACCGTTTTCACCGACTTGTCGGTGGTCTTTTCGGTTTTCAACGAGCGCGCCGAGCGGGCGATCTTCGAAGTGTCGGTCGCCTTCAGGGCCTTCGCCGCCGGCTTCTTCAACGTCTTCGCGATCGTCTTCTTCGGCGCCGTCTTCGTCTTCGTCGACAGGCTGCGGGTCGTCATCAAGGCCACGGCTACTCCTACAAAAAGAACCAGAATTCAGAAGAGGCGCAGCACGCCCGGCACACCGGTGCTGCTGCAAGTCGTCTCGGGCCTGAGGCCACATGTCGGACGGATCGCCACCGTGCGGTCGAGCGGGTCGCGGTTCAGTGTGCAGCGCGAGAGAAACATTCTCAGCGGCCACCTCCGCTCGAAACCGCAGCCGGATGCGGCGGATTCGAGGACCCCGACCGGGCAACGTGCCGGGCCGGACCCCAGTGGCGGGTCAGCGGATGCTGACGCGGCGCACAACCGGAGTGGGGGTGGGGTGTATCACACGCCACCCAGAAAGCGAGGCCTTCCTGAGCCTTCGCTCGACCGGCGGCGGCCTCTGCAGGGTGTTCTGCCTGCAGACGTCGACAGCCGATTTCGCGAGTGTTCACGAGGACCTGACGCTCAAAGCTTAGCGATCGCCAGAGGCCGCAACCACTTCTGCGTCGATCCGCCACAGCTGAGCAAAGCCGCCTCGTCCGGAGGCGTTGGCGATCACCAGGTCGCGCGCAGGAGAGAGACCCCGATGGGGGCCTCGCTCTTGCCGGGCAGCGGAGCAAAGACGATCGGTTGGGGCAGGCCGAAGCGGGCCTCTTTGGCGTTGACGTCGATGACGGCGCCGCCACCGCCGAGGCCCAGCCATTCGTCGGGCACGAGCACGAACGCCAGCGTCATGCCGATCAGCTGGCCACCGAGGCCGAGGCCGCAAGCAACGCGAGAGCCGACGTCGAGGCCGGGGTCGACGATCAAGAAGCCGAGCCCGGTGAGCAGGCCGGCGCCCGCGAAGCCGCCGGCGGCGACGGCGGCGGAGCGGGCAGGCG
>JANNAY010001203.1:0-4826 GCA_031384945.1 Deltaproteobacteria bacterium | reverse complement strand
GAAGCCACCAAGGCCCGCCATCCGCTGAAGAAGGGCCTCAACGCCGGCTGCGATTTGTTTTTGATCTGCCACGACAACGACAAAGCGGCCCGCGCCATCGAGCACGCCCACAAGCTCGTCGAGAGCGGCAAGGTCCCGCGCGCCCGCGTCGAGCAGGCCCTCGCGCGTGTCGCGAAGTTGAAGGCCAAGTACGTCGGCGCTCCGGCGGCGCCGTCGTGGGCAGAGGCGCAGGCGTTGTTGCGGTCGGCGCCGCACATGGCCCTCGTCGACGCCCTCGCCAGCATCAAAGCCGAAGGCCCCGACCGCGGCGAATCCCTCGTCGACATCGGCTGAGCTCTGCCTTGCTCGCGCCGACGGCGTGGTTCCGATGTTCACAACCCGGGTTGTACGTATCTGATGTCGGGCTCAGCGACGGCTGATGTCGGGCTCAGGGCGCGGATTTGACGTCGTCACGCGCAGTTTGCGACAGCTGCTGCATGAAGACCTTTTCGCAGCAGCTCGACTCTCGCCGCGTCGACGACAACACCTTCGTCTTCACCGTCGACGACGGCTGGCAGCAAGGCCGCGGCGCGTTCGGCGGCTTGATCGTCGGCGCCATGGTGCGCGCGGCCGACGTCGTCACCGGCGATGTCGAACGCAAGGTGCGCAGCGTGACCGCCGAGATCCTGGGGCCCGTGCTCGTGGACGAAGCCACCCTCAAGATCGAGCGCCTGCGGCAAGGCGCGGGTGTCTCGGCGGTGCGCGTGCGGCTGCTGCAAAGCGATGACGAGCTCGCCTGCGCCGTCGTCGTCTTTGGCAAGACGCGGCCGAACATTCCGACGTGGTCGACGACGGCGAAGCCTTCTGCGTCGACGATGCCATCGTGGTCGTCGTTAGAGGTGTCGCCGGTGACGCCGCCGCTGGCGCCGACGTTCACGCAGCACTTCGACTTTCGCGTCACCGGCCACGCACCGGGAACGTCGGCGCCGGAAGCGACGGCGTCGGGGTTCATCCAGCCGAAGGTGCACACGAAAGACGTCGACGCCGCCGTCGTCTGCGGCTGCGCCGACGCCTGGTGGCCGGCGGCGATGGCGCGCTTCGACACCTTCCGCCCGTCGGCGACGATCACCTATGCGCTCGAGGTGTGCTGCGACCTGACGGCCATCGACGGCAGCGCGCCGCTGTTTCACGAGGCCGAGTCGAGCGAGCTGCACGATGGCTACGCCGTCGAGCACCGCCGGCTGTGGACGCCCGAGGGTCGGCTCGTCGCGCAAAACCAACAGGTGTTTGCCGTTATTCGCTGAGGTTCACAAACGATTGAAACGACGCCTCTGACGGGACTTTCTGCAGCACGCGTCGATCGGGCGTGCTGCGATCAGGCGAGCTTGAGCGGTGACTCGACCGCGAGCACCGTCTCGGCGGCGGGCTCGTCGATCTGCTTGAGGTTGACGTTGGCGGGGCCGTTGACGACGGTGCCGTCGCGCTCGAAGCGCGAGCCGTGGGCGGGGCAGTCCCAGCTCTTCTCGGCCGAGTTGTACTGAACGACGGCGCCGAGGTGCGGGCAGACGGCCGAGCACTTGCGCACCTGGCCGTGCTCGTCACACGAGACCGCGTGCAACGCGAGGCCTTCGCGCACGACGGCGCCCTCGCCGAGGCGGATGTCGTCGACGTCGTCGGTCTGGCCGTCGTGGGCGTCGGGGTGCGGGCTCACGTAGGCGGCGTAGGTGGCGACGGCTTCGAGGGTGTCTTTGGCGTATTCGCCGAGCGAGCGGCCCGGTTTGCGCGAGGGCTCGTAGAGACCGGCCCACGGGTGATCGATGCCCCTGACGAGGTCAGAGAGGATCATGCCGGCGATCGTGCCGTGGGTCATGCCATGACCTGAGTCTCCTGTTGCAATGTAAACATTCTCGGGGCCGCCGGGATTTTTACCAATATAAGCCAAACCATCGACAGGTTCCATGACCTGTCCCGACCACTTGTTGACCACGTCGCCGACGCTGAAGCGCTCGCGGGCCCAGATCGCGAGGTTCTGAAAGCGCTCTTCGGCGTTGTCGGCGGTGCCGGTCTTGTGGTCTTCGCCGCCGACGATGAGCAGGTCGCCGCCGTCGGGGCCGAGGCCCTCGGCGATGCGCACGTAGTGGTAGGGCTCGGCGGTGTCCCACAAGAGAGACGGCGGTTGAAGGCCGCGGGCCATCGCCATGGCGACGACGTAGCTGCGCCAGGCGGTCTGCTTGGTGTGAATGACGAAGCGGTCGTTGACCGGCGTGTTGGTGGCGACGACGACGGCGTTGGCTTTGACGACTTTGCCTTCGCGGGTGACGACGCGGGGGGCGTCGCCGCCTTCGATGATGGCCGCGTGTGTCGACGTGTGGATGCGTCCACCGAGGTTCAAGAAGGCCTCGGTGAGCCCTTGCAGGTACTTCATCGGGTGCAGCTGCGCCTGCCGGGGAAAGCGCAACGCCGGGCCGGTGTCGTACATGAGATCAGGCACGCGATCGTGCATCTCGACGTCGACGAAGCCAGCGCGGCGCGCGGCCTCGAGCTCGTCTTGCAGCGTCTGTGTGGTGTCGTTCGGACCGCAAAACAACCAGCCATCGAGCCGCGTGAAGCTGCAGTCGATGCCCTCTTCGTCGACGAGAGACTCGATGACGTCGATGGCGATGCTGTGGCTCTCCCACGCGAGGCGCGCGCCCTGGGCGCCGTGCAGCTTCTCGAGCTGAAAGAAACCGTCGTCGAGGGCCGAGGCCAGATGCGCCGTCGTGCGCTCGGTCTCGCCGCCGCCGATGGGGCCGTCGTCGAGCACGATGACGTTCACTTTGTCGCGCGCCAGCAGGTACGCCGTCGACATGCCGGCGATGCCGCCGCCGACGACGACGACGTCGCAGCGGGTGTCGAGGGTCAACGGCGCGTGGTGGCGACGCGCCGAACGAATGACCTGTGAAGACCAGCACGGAACGGTGCCATTGGAGAGCATCTGCGACCTCATCGGCTTCGTCGGATGTCGGTGGGAACACCGGCTTCCTTCGCAACCGCCGTGCCCGTCGCGACCTCGCAGCACGACGCCGTCGACGCGGTTGTCGACGTCGACGGCGGCTGCAGCGGCGCCACACCATGGGGCGACCCGGTCGCCGCGATCGCGGTCTCGCGCTCAGTTCGAAGCGCGACGGAGCCGATCGATGAAAACCCCTGGCCCGAATTTCGCCGAGGCCCGCAGCGACGTCACTGCTTCAAAACGCTCAGCGCGATCAAGAAGGTGCGGCCGGTGGTGTCGCCGACACCGCCGTCGGGTCCGAGCTCAAGGCGGGCGCCGCCGGGAGCGTCAAAGGCGGCGCAGTCGAGCTCTGCGGGGCACGTGAACTGGTTCACGCGGCGCAAGAAAACGAGGGCCGCGCCCTCGGTGGGCACGACGGCGACGGACTGCGTGTCGACGCCGTCGCCTTCGAGGACCATGTTGTCGCCGTCGTAGGTGAGGCGCCCGAGCTGGCGCCTGCGGCCGCAGCGGCCGGCGTCGCAGATGGCGCCGTCGTCGCAGTCGTCGTCGACGCGGCAGAAGGCGTCGGCGGCGGAGTGGCTGGCGCCGACGATGTTGAAGAAGTCGACGGGGTCGCGGTTGAAGACCAACGTCGCGATGATCAACGGGTCGTTCGGGCTCCACGCCACATCCTGGCGGTCGGCCGCGCGCGAGCGGCCCCGCGCCGGCGAGGGACGCGTCGTCACAGGTCCGGTCTCGGCCGTCGGCGCCACGAGGGTCACGCCCGTCGTCGAGCGCAGCGAGAGCGCGTTGCCACCGCCGGGTACGAGGCAGCTGCCGAACAAGCTGTCTTCGTCGACGCCGCATGCGATGGCGGCGCCGTCGAGGTCGCCGCTGACGTCGGTGCCCGACGCGAAGAAGGTCACCACGCTGGGCACTGCCGGCAGGTCGCTGAGCACCAGCGCGTCGCCGCCGACGACGTCGCAGAGATCGACGCCGAAGTCGTAGGTGAAGGCGGCGTCGCACGTCGTCGTGATCGTCTGCGTGCGCGGCGGCTCGAGCAAAAGTCCGAAGGGCTCGCGCCGGGGCCACGTCGGCGCCACCGTCTGCACCGCCTCGACGTTCAACACGATCTTGCCGTCGAGGGGCCTGCCGTCGCTCAGCTCGTCGAGCGTCGACGTGCGCGGCAGCAAACCAAAGATGCCGAGCGCCTGGTGCAACCGGTTCTGCTGCACCACGACGAGGCCGCTGCCGTCGAAGACGCCGAGGGCGTCGAAGGCGCTGTCGTTGACGACGCGCCAGACGCGGAAGCCGCCGATGGCCGCGTCGTTGGTGGGGTCGTTGGCCGTGGCGTTGGGCAACAGCCGCGCGGTTTGCGCGCCGCTCACGCCGGTGCCGTCGCCGAGGGCGGCGACGCTGCCTCTGAGTCCGTCGCAGACGCAGGCGACTTCTTCTTCGCCGCCGCCGCTGCCGTCAGCGTCGTCGCGGGCGGCGCACACGAGGTGGTGCCACGCGCCCGGGGCGACGGGAAAAGTCGTCTCCCACTGGCCCACGTCGACGACGAGGTCGCTGTCGCTGACGAAGACGAGGACGCCGTCGCCGCCGACGAGAGCGTCGACCATGACGACGTCGCCGCCGGCCACGCTCGGCGTGCGCAGGTAGAGCTCGAAGAACACCGAGGCCCCGAGCCCACCACCGTCGATGGTGACGTCGGTGGTCGTCGTCGTGGCGAAGCGTCCTTGCATGGGGGTGAAGTCGCCATTGGCCGCGACGAATTCGGCGGCGAGCACGACGGCGGCGCCTGCGCCGGAAGCGAAGACGGGGTCGTCGACGGGGTCTCTGACGTCGAAGACGCTGACGAAGGGGTCGCCTTCGC
>JANNAY010001275.1:0-3664 GCA_031384945.1 Deltaproteobacteria bacterium | reverse complement strand
CGGGCACGTGCAGCGCCACCTCGGGCAACGACTCCAGCGCGTGCACGCAGACCGCGCTCGGCGCTGTGTTCAAGTCGAGCTGCCGCCCGCAGCTGCTCGCCGACGGCGCCACGCAGGGCTACGTCTACCGCTGGACCGACGTGAACGGTAACTGCCCCAGCGTTGACCTCTCCGACAGCGCGACCGTCGAGTCCGAGGGTCCGATCGAGCTGGCCGCTGGCGAAGTCGCCCTCGACAACTTCGCGTGCGGCGTCACCCCCGGTGCCATCGACGCGGCCAACAGCGAGCGTCCGTGGTGTGAAGAGCACGCCAACATGGGCTCACCGCTGATTCCGTTCTCGATCGCCGCCGACTGCGAGGGCGAAGACGGTCCGACGGCCGCCAAGCTGACGTTCACCCTCGGCAACCTCGACCCCGTCGAGATCGCCTTCACCGTCGACTGCCCCGCCGCCGGCTGAGCCGACGTCGACGGACACGAAAGAGCCCCGCTTCGGCGGGGCTCTTTTTTTGTGGGATTCAGTAGCCGCGAAAGAAGCGGCGCATGGCTTCGTCTTCGTCGTCGGGCACCAGCAACACCGCGCCGGCGGGCTCGACCTCGAGGTGCAGCGAGCCCGAGCGCACGCGCACGCGCCGCCCGCCCGTCTCGGCGTTGAGCACGTCGCGCAACGTGAGCCCGTCGGGCAGGTCGCTCATCGGGGCGAAGAGCTTGCGCGTCTGCGGGCGCTCGGCGCGGTTGACGACGACGATGACGGTTTCGCGGGGGTCGGCGGTGACGCGGGCGAAGGCGAAGACTTCGTATTCGCCGTCGGGGGTCAGGTCGACGAAGTCGCCGGTGCGCAGGGCCGCCCGCGCCTGTCGCAGCGAGCCGAGGCGCCGGTGCAGGGCGAGCGTGGGCTTGTCCCAGGCGTTCTCGTCCCAGACCATCGGCGTGGCGGCCGGCAGCGCGTGCGTCTGCGCGAGTCCGATTTCTTCGCCGTAGAGCACGTGGGCGCAGCCGGGCAGCGTGTACGCGAGCAGGGTGGCCAGCCGAACGCGGGCGCCGTCGGGGAGCAGTCCGGGCAGGCGCGGCGTGTCGTGGTCGCTCAGGGTCATCCAGGCGCGCGCCAGGGCCTTGCCGTAGGCCGCCTGCAGGTCGCGCTCGACGCGGGCGAGCTGCCGCGCGGGAATCTCGCCCTTCAAGAACGCCAGCACGGCCTCGCGGGCGTAGTGGTTGACGACGGCGTCGAGCAGTCCGTCGCGCTGGTAGCGGTCGGCGAAGCCCTTGATGTCGCCGACGACGAAGTGGCTGCCTTCGACGGTGCGCACGGCGCGGGCGAGCTCGCGCAAGATGGAATAGCCGACCTGCTCGGCCCGCAAGATGCGCCAGCCGCTGACGCCGCGCTCGATGAAGCGGTGCAGCACGCTGTCTTCGCCGGTGAACAAGCGGCGGCGCACCTCGGGGTGGGCGAGGTCGAGCTCGGGCTCGTGGGCCGAGCCGTCGCGGCAGGCGTAGCCGTGGCGCAGGTCGTCAGAGAACGAGAAGAACGCGCGGGTGCGCTGCTCGGGCGGCACGCGGCGGTCGTCGTGCGTCTGCGCGAGCGCGTCGGTGAACCATGGGTGTTGGTCGCTGACGTGGTCGAAGACGCCCATGGCGACGACGTGGATGCCGCAGGCTTCGGCGGCGGCGCACAGGGCGCCGAGGTCGTCTTCGTCGCCGAGGGCGGGGTCGATCTTGTTGAAGCTCGTGGTGTGCAGCCGCAGCGGATCGTGTCCCGGAAACAGCGGCGTCAGCGCAAGGCCGTCGACGCCCAGCGACGCGAGATACGGCAGCTTCTCGATGATGGCGCGCAGCGGCTTCGGGCCCCCAGGCACGCTGCTCGTGAAGTGATCGGGGATCACCTCGTAGACAAGCGTCGGGGTCGCGAGGACGTAGCTCACAACCGGGCGTCTAGCGGCTTCGTCGCCGACGTCGACGGGGTTCGCAGCTTTATTCCCGCTACGGCGAGCTCACTGACGCAGCGGAACGTTGAAGACACCGTCGGAGAACGTCAGCGTCGTGGCGCCGTCGGGGGAGACCAGGTCGAAGCTGAAGCGGCCGATGAGGTTGTCGCCTTCTTTGCCGAGGATGACGAGGCCGCCGTCGTGGGTGGCGTCGGTGACGAAGCCAACGTCGACGAGGTTGGCCTGGCCTGATGTTTCGCTGCGCGCGCCCTGAAGCACGCAGATGGGAAACGCGCCGTCGGCGATGAGGTCTTCGACGACGAGGCCCTGGTCGTCGTTGGCGATGATCATGTCGAGGCTGCCGACGAGAACGGTCGCCGACGGCTTCCACGTGCCCTCTTTTTTGAAGGGGTCGCCGTCGCTGCGGGTGGCTTCGCCGAACCCGGCCGTGACGTCGGGCAGCGCCGTCGACTGGCCACAGATGGTCTCGACCGGCGCGGGGCAGCCGGCGAGCACAGAGAGAGCGACAACGACGGCGAAAGAGGCGGCGCGCAACATGGCGCCGTTCAACGACGACGACGACGCCGCGTCAATCACCGTTGGCGGCGCCGGCGAAGCGGATGGCCGCGCCGTTGTCGGTGGCGCGGAACAAGAGCGCGCCGTCGCCCGTCTCGCGGTCGATCTCGATGACGTCGCCGTCGGCGGTGACGCCGAACAAGAAGTCGAACGAGGCAGAGAGTCCGAAGACCTTCTTGAAGCCGATGCTGCCGACGTCGTTGGTGGCGCCGGTGGCGCTGTTGACGAGCACGAGGCGGTCGTCAGCGGCGGCGTTGTCGGGGTCTTTGGCGCTCATGAGCACGTCTTCTTGCTTGGTGACGACGCAGTCGCCCGATGAGACGAGGCCGTCGGAGAAGCCGCCGACCTCGACGGTCTGGTTGCCCTCGACCTTCCACGCGGCGGAGTCGACGCCGTCGTCGGTGGTCAGAAACATCGTGCCGGTGCCGGTGATGCAGACGCCGTTGATGCGGCCACCGACGGCGCTGACCGAGGCGACGCTGGCGAGGGTGCCGTTGTCTCTGACTTCGAAGACGCCGGCGCTGGTGGCGACGATGAAGTCACCGTCTTCGTCGACGTCGATGTCGAGGACGCCGTTGACGTCGTCGATGTCGCGCTCGAACTCAGCGGTCTGGGCAAACGGATCGATGCGGAACAGCTTGTCGGATGTGTGGGCGATGAACGAGCACTCGAGGCCGTCGTTGTTGTCGCCGTCGCAGTCTTCGTCGACGAACGAGCAGTCTTCGCGGTTGCCCGGGAAGCGGTCGCCGTCGTTGTCGTCGCAGTCGTCGCCTTCGCAGCTGCCGTCGCGGTCGGCATCGACGTCGCAGCCTTCGCCTTCGCCTTCGCCTTCGCCTTCTTCGCCTTCGCCTTCTTCGCCCTCGCCTTCGCCTTCGCCGGGATCGAGGTCGCAGGTGTTGTTGAAGTTGCAGACGAGGTCGTCGTTGCAGAGGCCACCGTTCAAGCAGCGACCACCAAGCGCGCCGGCGTCGGGCACGACCACCGGCGGCGGCGGCGGGTCGTCTTCGACCGGGGTGCCGCACGTGCAGCCAGAGAGAGCGATGGCGACGACGACGAGAGCGAGGCGCATGCCCCGGTGTACGTGATGGGGCCCCGATCGCAATCCCGTGGGATCGCGACGGCGTCGTCGTGAAGAAAAAGAAACGCCGGCGAACACGTGCGCAGGAGG
>JANNAY010001125.1:0-6901 GCA_031384945.1 Deltaproteobacteria bacterium | reverse complement strand
TTTGCCCCCGCGCAGCGGGGGTACTGGGGGCTCTGCGGCGCGGGCAGCGCAAGGCCCCGACGTGGCTCTCGTGCCTGCGGCGTCGACGACGATGCCCCGGGGATCGACTTCCCCCCGGTTTCGGGGGGGCAGGGGGGCCTTCTCCCCTGGTGGGTCATGCCGCGGGCTCGGGGACCGGGCGGGGCGGGACCTCGCCGACGTCGCCGACCATGAGGCGGAGCTTGTCCATGACCTCGGGGGCGCCGCGGACCATGAGGCGGGCGCCCCACTCGTCCCACTGCTCGTCGACGACCTTCACGTTCTCGTGCACGAAGCCGAGCACGCTGCCGACCTTGGCGTGGGGCACGTCGACAGCGGAGGTCTCGAGGGTGTCGGCGAAGTGCTGGTCGAGGCGGGCCTTGAAGGCTTTGACGTCGACGGGGTCGAGGGCCGACAGCTGCACCGCGTGCGGATACTCGCGGCGCAGGCGGCCGCGCTCGTCGGCGTCGACGCGGTCGATCTTGTTCAAGACGAGCAGCGACGGGATGTCGTCGGCGCCGATCTCTTTGAGCACGTCTTTGGTGACGGCCAGCTGCGACGCAAACGCAGCGTCGCTGGCGTCGACGACGAAGAGCAACAACGACGCCTCGTGGGCCTCGTCGAGGGTCGAGCGGAACGACGCCACCAATGACGTCGGCAGCTTCTTGATGAAGCCGACGGTGTCGCTCACCAAAATGCGCGGCATGGTGTCGGGGATCGCCCGCACCGTCGTGCCCAACGTCGCGAACAGCTTGTCGGCGACGAGCACTTCGCTGCCTGACAGGGCGCGCATCAAGCTCGACTTGCCGGCGTTGGTGTAGCCGACGAGGGCCACGCGCATGGCGTCGCGGCGGCGCATGCGGCGGGTCTCGGCGTCTTTCTCGAGCTCTGCAAGTTTCTCTTTGAGCTCAGCGATGCGATCGCGAATTCTTCGCTTGTCGATCTCGACGTCGTCGTCGCCCTTGCCGCCGTGGCCGTCGCCGCGCTGGCGATCGCTTTGGTGTTCTTTTTCGCGCAGGCGCGGCGCCTCATATTGCAATCGAGCGATCTCGACCTGCATCTGGGCTTCTTTGGTGCGCGCGTGCCGCCAAAAGATTTCGATGATGACGCCGGCGCGGTCGAGCACTTCGACGCCGCAGGCTTTCTCGAGGTTGCGCATCTGCGATGGCGACAGCTCGTTGTCGACCACCACGACGGTGGCCTTCTCTTTGACCGCTTTGATCTCGCCGTCGACGTCGAAGTCATCTTCTTCATCGTCGACGTCATCGTCTTCATCGTCGTCGACGGCGGCGCCCGACGGCTTGTGCAGCTCTTTGCGCTGCTTCTTCTTCGTCGCCCCCGAGGG
This sequence comes from Deltaproteobacteria bacterium, assembly GCA_031384945.1. GTDB lineage: Bacteria > Myxococcota > UBA727 > UBA727 > VGSZ01 > VGSZ01. The sequence goes on along the minus strand of JANNAY010001125.1, from coordinate 5,538 downwards.
GATCTCGCCGGTGCCGCCGGTGATCTCGGCGAGCACCTTGAGCTTGCCGCGGCCCAGGCCGGCCGCCCGCTCGAGCCGGCCGCGCTTCTGCGTGACCTCGGCGACGACGTCGAAGCCGAGCGTGTCGACCAGCCGGCCGAGCTCGGCCAGCGAGGCCTTGTGCGTGGTGTCGTCGACACCCGCCAGTTGGACGGCGACGAGCACCGCGCGGGGTTTGGTTCCAGCGTTCAAATCAATGGTCACACGACCCCTTAGCCGTCGACGTCGCTGCTGTCAGGGACCTTCGTGGCGAAAGAGGTGACGTCACAGCCATTGCTTGTCTAAAAGCAGAGCCGCGATGGCCATCGGCAACTACGACGTCCTCGAGGAGCACCTGCAGGCCGGCCGCCTCGACCCGGCCGAGGCCATGGCGCGGCACATGCTCGAGTCAAACGCCCAGGATCCGACGGCGCACACGGCCTACGCCCGCATCAGCGCCGCCCGCGGCCTCGTCGACGACGGCATCTTGCGCCTCGAGCGCCTGCTCGCCGGCAACCCGCGCCTGCCCGACGCCCTCGCCTGGCTCGCCGTCTTTTGGCGGCAAAAGGGCGACGAGGCCCGCGCCTTGTTGCTGGCCCGGCGCGCCGCTTCGTTGGGCTCAAAGGTGGCCCAGGCCGACGTCATGCTCGGCGACGAGGCCTACGGCAAAGGCGACCTCGCCGAGGCCAGCGCCTTTTACGAGCGCGCCATTGGCTCCGGACCTCGCCACGGCAAGGGCTACCTCGGCCGCGGCAAGGTCTGGTGGAAGAAGGGCGAGCTCGCCGACGCCGAAGAGTCCTTCGCCAAAGCCGTCGAGCTCGACCCCAGAGACCTCACGAGCTGGCTCTCGCTCATCGACGTCGAAATCGAAGGCGGCGCCGACGAAGCCGCCGACGACAACATCGCCCTCGCCCTCAAGCAGCACCCCGGCCATCCGGGGCTGGTGGCGCGCAAGAAGTCGCAGTCCGATAAAAAGGTCAACAATGACCCCATCGAGAAGGGGCTGATTCCGGTCAGAACCGCGCTGTATGCGGGCGATGGCTCCGGCGCCATTCGGCTGCTCGATGAGCTGGCGAACGAATACCCCAACGATGTTCGTTATCTCATTGTCGAAGCCGAGATCGCCGCCGTCACCGGACAAGGCGACATCGCGTTTCTCGTCAACGAGCTCCAACGGCTGACCCGCGAGCGGGCGACGGCGTGGGAGCCGCGGGCGGCGCTGGGGCGTTTGTTGCTGCGCGCGGGTCCGCTGCAGAACATCCGCGCCGGCATCGCGCAGTGCGAAGAGGCGTGGCGCACGTCGGGAGAGAACGCCCGCGCGGGTCTCTTCTTGTTCGAGGCCTACGCGATGATGGGCAAGCGCCCGTTCGCCATCGCCCTCGGCAAGATCATCGCCAAGGGCGACACGATCGAGGCGAACCTCGTGAAGCAGCTCTTGCGCGAGTTCGGCGAAGTCGTCGACTGACCTGCGCCACACAGGATCGTCAGGTTGCGTCGCTCGCCAGAAGCTCGCCTGCGAGGCTGCGGGACAGGCAGTCCTGCATCCAGAGCAAGGCGGGCTCGAGGTCGAGAAAGGTGCGCGCGGGGTAGGGGGGGCGCGTGATCCAGTGGATCGCCGTCACGATGCCGCCTTGCACCGCGTTCTCGGCGATCGACGCGCCGGCCACCTGCAGCCGCCGCATCACCGGCGCGTTGGTGCGCATCCAGTCGGCGTACCGCCGGCGGCGCGCCGCGTTGAGCGGAGCCCGCAGCCGCAAGTCAGCTGCGGCAGCGAAGCGCTCACCGCGGGCGAAGAGCTTCTCGGCCTCTTCGTAGAACGAGTCGGTGTCGATGTCGTCTGGGTGCGTTCCCGCCGGAACGGACAGCACGACCAGCGGCCAGCGGGAGGAATCACACAACCAACGGACTTTCACGGAGCGGCTCCTGTTCCCCCCTCTTCGGCTCTCTTTCGGCGGACTGAAGCGTCTGCGAACGGCGATGACACATCGCACGCGAGCGCGACGACGTGGCGGTCGAGGACGACAAAGGCGCCCTTGTCGAATCCCTGCTCAGCCCGCGTTCAGCCCGCGTTCAGCCGGGCGATGGCCGCGTTCAAGCGCAACATGCGTTCTTCGAGGTTGGCGATGTCGATCTTGCCCTGCTCGACGACGTCTTTCGGCGCCTTGCCGACGAAGTCGGGGTTCTCGAACTTCTTCTTCATGACGATGAGGTCTTTGCCGGTCTTCGCGACCTCACGGTTCAAGCGATCCTGCTCTTTCTGCGGATCGATCAAACCCTCGAGGTGCACGACCACTTCGACGTCGCCGTTGGCGTTCGATCCCGAGAGCTTCGGCGCTGCGTAGCCGTTGCGGTCGACGATGTTCACCTTCTCGAGGCTCGCGAAGCGCGTCAGCACATCGTTGACGCACGACAGCGTGGCGCGGGTGGCGGCGTCGGCGCTGACGACGTCGACGACGACGGTCTTGCGCGGCGACAGCCCGGCCTCTTGGCGCACGTTGCGAATGAGCGTGGCGGCGGCGATCACGAGACCCATCTTTCTCTCCGCCTCTTCGTCGACGAGCGCTGTGTCGGCGACGGGCCACGCAGCGACCGCGCAGAATTCGACGCCGGCGTGACGCTGCTCTTTGCCCGGCAACCGCTGCCAGATGTCTTCGGTGAGGAAGGGACAGAGCGGGTGCAGCAGGCGCAACGCAGCGTCGAGCACGTGCACGAACGTCGTCCACGTCGCGTCGCGGGCGTCGGCGCCTTGTTCGCCTTCGAGGGCGCCCTTGATCAGCTCGATGTAGTTCGAGCAGAACTCGTCCCAGAAGAACGAGTAGAAGGTGTTGGCGACGGCGTCGAAGCGGTATTCGTCGATGGCGACGCTGACCTCGTCGACGACGCGCTGCAGCCGCGACACGATGTAGCGGTCGGCCAATGACATGTTTGAACGCACGGTGTCGAACGGCTTCAATTGGGCGGCGGCGCCGGCGATCGTGCCGAAGCGATACGCGTTCCAAATCTTGTTCATCAGCGCGCGGTAGCCGGTGGCCCGCGGGATCGAGAGCTTCACGTCGCGCGAGTGTGACGACAGCGCCGCCAACGTGAACCGCAGCCCGTCGGCCCCTGCTGGGGGAATGCCCTCGGGGAACTCTTTTTCAATGGACTTCAAGACCTTGTCGAGCTTCTCGGGCTTGACCGGGTATGTGCGCGTCTTCGCCAGCAGGTCGGGCAGGGTGATGCCGTTCATGACGTCGAGGGGGTCGAGGGCGTTGCCTTCGCTCTTCGACATCTTGCGGCCGGCGGCGTCTCTCACGATGGTGTGAAGAAACACATCCTTGAACGGCGATTTACCCATGAAGTAATTGCCGAACCACACCATGCGGGCGACCCAGAAGAACAAGATGTCGCTGCCGGTCTCGAGCACGGCGCCCGGATAAAAGCGCGCGACATCGTCGGTCTTCTCGGGCCAACCGAGGGTCGCGAAGGGCCACAGCCCCGACGAGAACCAGGTGTCGAGCACGTCTTCTTCTTGCGCCCACTTCGCCGGATCCTGCGCCGACAAATTCTCCGTCGACGCCACAGCCATCTTCATGATCAGGTCGTCGTCGACCTCACGCAGGGCGATGGTGAGCAGGTCTTTGCCCATGACGCCGTCGGCGTGGGCGCGCAGGGCTTCGGTGTTTCTGCCTTTGCGGTTTGCGTCGGTCTCGATGACCTCGTCGAGCTTGGAGAGGTCATAGAAGACCGGGATGCGGTGGCCCCACCACAGCTGCCGCGAGACGCACCAGTCGCGGATGTTCTGGTGAAAGTGGTCCCACGTCTTCTTCCAGTGCTCGGGAAGAATTCTCGTCTCGGGGGGCGTGCCGTCGACCCCCTCAGACACAATGCGCAGCGCGTCTTTCGCGAAGCCCTGGGTCTTCACGAAGAACTGGCGCGAGAGCATGGGCTCGATGACGACGCCACTGCGCTGCGAGATCGAGACCTTGTGTTTGATGGGCGTGAGACCGCGCGTCAGTCCGAGCTCTTCGAGCTTCGCTTTCACCGCCGTGCGTGCGCGCGAGCGTTCGAGACCTTTGAACTCACCACCGTTGTCGTTCACGGTGGCGTCGAAGTTGAAGATGTTGATCAGCGCGAGCTTGTGCCGCGCGCCCATCTCAAAGTCGTTCGGATCGTGCGCCGGCGTGATCTTCACAGCGCCGGTGCCGAATTCTTTGTCGACGTAGCCGTCGGCGATGACGGTGATTTTTCGGTCGGGGAAGAACGGATGCACGAGCGCCTTGCCGTGCAATTTGCTGTACCGTTCGTCATCGGGATGCACGGCCACCGCCACATCACCGAGCATGGTCTCAGCGCGGGTGGTGGCGACGACGATCTCTTCAATCTTGCCGTCGGGTCCGTCGACCGGTCCGTCTTTCAACTTGTAAGCGAAACGCCACAGTTCGCCGTCTTTTTCTTCGTATTCGACTTCTTCGTCGCTGACCGACGTCATCAGCGCCGGGTCCCAGTTGATGAGGCGTTCGCCGCGGTAGACGAGCCCGTCGTTCCACAGCTTCACGAAGGCGGCGTTGACGGCGACGTTGTTGCCTTCGTCCATGGTGAAGCGCTCACGGCTCCAATCGGCAGACGCGCCCATGGCCTTCAGCTGCTCGACGATGCGGTCGCCGTTCTTGTGCTTCCACGCCCAGACGCGATCGAGAAACGGACCGCGGCCGAGGTCGTGCCGCGTCTTGTTCTCGTGCCGCTTGAGCTCACGCTCGACGACGGCCTGGGTGGCGATGCCGGCATGGTCGACGCCGGGCAGCCACAGCGTCGGCTCGCCGCGCATGCGGTGCGTGCGGGTCAGCACGTCTTGCAGCGTCACAAAGATCGCGTGTCCCATGTGCAGCGAGCCCGTGACGTTGGGCGGCGGCATCATGATGACGTAGGGCTTCTTCCCCTTCTGATCCGAGCGGGACGACGACGGCGTGAACACCGCGCCTTCGAGCCACTTCGGGTACCAGCGGGCCTCGACTTCGGCCGCGTTCCACGAAGTCGGCAGCTCGGAAGTCGGAGCGGCAGAAGAAGAAGAAGCAGGCGGCGTTGTCGTCGTCATGGCGGCCTCGCTAGCACGCGCAAACGCAGCGCGTCAGGGGAGGACGCTTGGGCCAGGAAGCCCAAGGACGTCGGGGGGCTCCAGCGGATTCTTCGGCGTCGCCTGCGGATTCGCCGTCGGCGGATCCAACGGCGGCGGCGTCGGCAGCGGCGTCACCGGCGCCGGCGGATCGACCTCGGCGAGGATGGCGCCGAAGCCGGCACCGAGGCCCGCGCCGGCGACGACGACGGGGAACACGAAACACGTCGACGTCGCGCACACCGAGTACCACGGCGTGCAGCCCCCCTCGCCGCTGTTGGCAAGGTCGGCGGCGCGCGGCGGCGGGCGCTTCACGTAGTCGCCAACGGAGACGCCGGCGGGGACGGCGCCGACGGCGAGTCCTGCGGTGGCGAGCGCGACGGAGGCGGCGGGGTCGCGGTCGACGGCAGCGCTGGCGACGCTGGCAC
>JANNAY010001059.1:0-7004 GCA_031384945.1 Deltaproteobacteria bacterium | reverse complement strand
TGAGCTTGTCGAGCTCGGGGAGCTGCGTGATGGTCTCGGTCAGGATCGAGATCTGGTTCTGCATGGCCACGAATAGGGCATGTGCAGGACGCAGCTCGTTGAGGCGCGCGGCGGGCGCCACCGAAGCCTGCAACTCGGCCGAGTGTTGCCGGCCGGCGCGGAAGGCGGCGAGGTCAACGACCGGCGCGCTCTTGGACTTCAGCAGTCGCGCGAGCACCTTCGTTGCGATGGGGCCGGCGGTGACCGGCGGGGTCGCTCCCTTTTTTGTTGCCATTCCGCCTTGTATCCGGCGAATGGCTGGGCGTCAGGGCCTGCCTGCCAGCTCGATGGCTCTGCCCAGAAGGCCGTGGATGACGACGACGACGAAGGTGTGCAGCGCCTGCAAGCGAGAGCTCCCGCTCACCGCGTTCCACCGGCGCCGGCACTACGTGCAGACGACGGTCCGCGCCGAGTGTCGCGAGTGCACGGCGACGCGCATGGCTGCTTGGCGCGCCGGGCGCGGGCCCCTCGACGAAGAGGCCCGCCGGCGGGAGCGCGTTCGCGCGAGGACGAGGCGCGCCCTCGCCGCCGGGCAGCTCGCTCGCCAGCCGTGCGCCGTCTGCACCGCCCCCGGCGTCGAGCCGCACCACCGCCGCTACGACGGCGACGACGCCCACCTCGACGTCGAGTGGCTTTGCAAGGAGCACCACGAGCTGGCGCACGGCCACCGGGACTGGACCCGCCAGATGAGCCTGGGGCTGGCCGCGCCCGAAGCGAGCGCGCAAAACGAAGCCGCCGACGGTAGTAAAATCGTTGACCCTTAGTGCGACGTGTTTAGGATCTTCGGGAGGTCTCGATGCTTCTCCAGTTCGACGCACCGTCGCGCACCGTCGCCGATCCCGATGCACTGGCGCGCGCGGTGTTCTCGGAGCTCGTCCGCATCGCCGACGGCTTCGAGCTGGCCGTCGTGGTTTCGAGCCGCCCGAGCGAAGAGCACGACGCCGACGCCTTCTTCGTTCGGGCGACGAGCGACGCCCCCGCTCACATCGTCGTCGACGACGCGTTGCGGCCCCTGCCCGCGGCCCGGGCGCTGGCGCACGAGCTCGCCCACGCGATCCTTCATGCCGAAGCCAGCAGCGCCACCGAAGCCCAGCAGGAGATTGAAGCCGAGCTCGTCGCCTTTGCCCTCCTGCGGTTCATGGGCCTCGACACGCTCGGCCCGTCTCTCGACTACGTCTCGCGCTGGGCCACCTGCGACGCCGACGTCCACCACGCGCAGCCGCGCGTGACCGAGGCGTGCGGGGCGATCCTCGCGCGTCGACTCCCTCGCGCATTCTGAACCCTCATGGTCAAACCGCTCGCGCCGGCTGAAATCGGGGCGTAGGCCCCAATTCGAAGGAAGTCCCATGGCACGCACCTCGACCCCGCCGACCGCTCCCCGAAAACCGCTCGTCATCGCCGTCGCCGGCCGCAAGGGCGGCGTCGGCAAGACCACGGTCGCTGGTGGCATTGCGTCGATCTTCCACGCGCAGAAGCTGCGCGTGCTCGCCATCGACCTCGACCCGCAGTCGAACCTCGCCTTTGGTCTCGGCGCCGACCCGAACCCACGCGGCCAAACGACCGTCGAATTCCTCTCCCAGCTCAACCCGAAGCCGCAGACCCTCGTCGAAGGCTTCGACGTCCTGGCCGGCAACCAGGGCCTGACCGGTCAGGAGATCCAAGACCTCCACCCTGAAGACCTCGCCGACCTCGTCGCCCATGTCCCCTACGACGTCGTCGTCCTCGACTGCCCGCCGGGTCATGAGCGCTTGGAGTACCAGGCCGTCGCCGCCGCCGACGTCGTCCTCATCATCCTCGACGCCCACCCCTACGCCATCGTCGGCGCGCAGCGCGTGCACAAACACCTGGCCGAGACTCACGCCCGGGGCCGTCGTTGTCCCCCGCCCGAGCGCTGGGCCTTTGTCATGAGCCGCATCGACGAGCGCCGAAAGGCCGACCGCGACCTGCCTGCATTCCTCGAGAAGAACTTCGCCGCTGTGAAGCAATTCCCGATGCGGCAGGACTCGGCGCTGGCATCGGCGTCGACCGAAGGTCGCCCGGTGATGGAGGCCTGCCCCGACGCACGCGGCGTCGAAGACCTCAAGGCCATTGCCCGCTGGTGCCGTCGCTGATCCAAGGAGACCATCATGGCTGCAAAGACCACATCGCTCGAACGCTCCCTCGACCGCATCAACCAGGCCGCCGACTCGCTCGGTGAGAGCGACAAAGAGGCCGTCGCGACGGCGCAGGCGACGCACAAGCCGCGGGAGGCGTCGAACTCGGCGATGTCCATCGACAGCATCGTCGCGCGCGAAGAGGACCTGCGCGTCCTGCGCGAAGACCATGTCCGCCGCCTCGCCGCCAGCATCGCGATGGCCGGGCTCATCTCGCCTCCGGCCGTCGACGTGACTGGTCGCCTGCTCGCGGGCGAGCACCGCCGCGCTGCGTTGCTCCTGCTGCAGCAGGTCAGCGACAACCTGCCGCTCGCCCAGACGGTGTGGATGAAGGAGCTTGCCGGCGACGGCGAGCAGCACCTCGACGAAGACGACATCGTCCGCATCACGGAGACGTGGAAGCGCGAAGGCTTCGACCGCGGCATCCCAGTCCGCCGGATGAACTTCGCCGTCGCCAACGACGCTGACCGCGCGATGGCCGTCGAGATCATCGAGAACACCCAGCGCTTGGACTTCACCCGCGACGAGGTTGTCGCCGTCTACGAGAAGCTGAAGAAGTCCGGCTACAAAAACACCGCCGGCCGGCCGAAGAAGGGCGAAAAGGCGCTGATGCCTGCGCTCAGCGTCATCTTCGGACGCCACGTCCGAACGCTGCGGCACGTCATCAACGACGCCAAGCCGGAGAAGACGTCGTCGACGCCGAAGACGCTGACGGCCCTCAAGGCCATGAAGCGCGCGCTCCGCACACACGGCGGTGAGCTTCCGCGCGACCTCAAAGCCGCCCTCCGCGCTTTCGAGGACGCCGTCGACGAGGCGTTGGAGAAGCGCCAGACCGAGTGAGGTGGGGTGGCCTTCTGGGAAGCTTCGTCTAAGGCGTTCGCCCTCGCCGACGAAGGGTCGACGCTTCGCAAGCTCTCGACGCCAACTTCGGCAATTCGCTGAGAGACCTTGGCTCCGACACCCTGACAGCCGCAACGAAACGTGAGCTGCTCGTCCTCAGAACGGCGATGGCTGTGGAACCGACCTCGTCACGGCGTACTTCGGCAGGGTGGCGCGGAATGTGGTGCCGTCGCGGGTCGAAGTGACGTCGACAGTGCCACCGTGCGCGCGGACGACTTCGCGGACAATGTAGAGCCCAAGCCCAAGACCCCGACGGCTATGGCTGTTCCGATGAAAGGCATCGAAGAGCGTGGGAAGAGCGTGGCCAGGAATGGCCGCGCCACCATTGTGGACTTGCAGGCAGACGACGTCACCTTCATCGACCGCCGTCACAGTCACGGGATCGGTGCCGTGCTCAATCGCGTTGCTGACGAGGTTGGATACGACCTGTGCCAGCCTGTCCGAGTCCCATTCTCCGCTGAGGTCGCCGCTCAGAACCAGCCGCAAGTCGCGATCCGGATGCGCGACCCTTGACTCGTCAACGACGTCGGAGCAGATGGCGGCGAGCGGCAGCACTCGACGAACGACCGGGATGCCGCCCGCGAGTCGCCCCCGAGTTAGATCCAGCAGGTCGTCGATGATGCGCTGCATGCGATTGCTGGCTCTTTCGATCTGCGCCGCGTGGTTCGCGTTGTCTTTGTGATCCGCAGACTTCATCGCAGCAGCAGTCATCTGAATTGTCTGAAGCGGGTTGCGGAGGTCGTGGCCCACGATTGCAACAAACAGTTCCTGGAGGCGGTCAGTTTCGTCGCGGTGACGGCGCTCCGCGGCTTGTGCTTGTCGATAACAGGAGAGAAGAGCGGCGGCCTTTGCCACCAGCACCGCGCTGTCGAAGGGCTTGCTGATGAAGTCGAGCGCTCCCAAGGCGTAACCTCGGCGCGCCTGCTCGGGCTGATCGTAGACGGCAGTCAGAAAGATGGCGGGAACTTCCCGTTCCCGTTCCCGTTCATGTTCCCGGATGCGGGTGAGCGTCTCGTATCCATCAAGACCAGGCATGTGAACATCAAGGAAGACCAAGGCAAACTCCTCGTTTGCCATGAGGCGCAGTGCTTCCTCTCCGGACTCAGCAATGATGATTCGGGCGTCAAGCGACCCGAGGACCGCCTGCATTGCGATCAAATTTGCTGGATTGTCATCGACGACAAGGATCGCGGGTTTCAAGGTGTCGGCAGTCGTCATCTTGCCTCCCGTTGGTCCGGCTCACCCGCGCACGGCATCGAAGCAGAAGACTTTTATCGGCGCTCCACCCGAAGGGCCGCGGCGCGCATAGACGCAGACGTCGAAGAAACAGGCCTCGACCGAGCCCACAGGCTTAGCGTCTGAAGTTCACGCCCTGCGGACCACCGTAATGTTTTGACCAGATCTTTGTACAGGCTGCGCGAGCGAGCGGCCCGCTCGCCACCGAGGCGACGACAGGCGACATGCCGGACGACTTCTGGTGAGTCGTGGATCTGGTTGCCAGCCAACGCCGGCAGTTGTTCGGCCCATCGCTATGGTTACTTTCTGACGTCCGGGCCCCTTGGCGCATCTTGAGGCTCTCTGCGATGAAAGACCCAGCCGCCGCCGCCCAGGCGACGAAGAATGACCAGGTGGATTGCCTCTCCGGCGGCGGAAGCATGGGCGAGCTGATGCGGGCCACCGACTGGTCGAAGACCCCGGTGGGCCCGGTGTCGGGCTGGTCGCAATCCTTGCGCACCATGGTCGGGCTCGTCTTGCGCAACCGCTTTCCGCTCAGCCTCTGGTGGGGACCAGAGCTCGTGCAGTTCTACAACGACCCCTTCATCCCCTCGCTCGGCGCCAAGCACCCAGCGGCCAGTGGCCAGTCGGGTCGGGAGTGTTGGGCCGAGATCTGGAACATCATCGGGCCGATGATCGAGGGGCCCTTCGCCGGCGGTCCGGCCGCCGGCAGCGAAGATCTGTCGCTTCTGATCCACCGCCGCGGCTTCTTCGAAGAGACTCACTTTCGCGTCGCCTACAGCCCGGTACCCGACGAGACCGTCGCTGGCACCGGCATCGGCGGCGTCCTCGCGACCGTCTCCGAAACCACGGCCCAGGTTCAGGCCGAACGAGAACTGCGCATCCTGCGCGAGCTGGGGCAGCGGGCCGGCGACGCGAGCACCGGCGCCGAAGCCTGCCGAAACGCCGCCGCTACCCTCGGCAACAACGCGGCCGACGTCCCATTTTCTCTCTTCTACCTGCTCGAGGGCGGAACAAAGGCCGTGCTCGCAGCCACGTCGGGGTTCGCTGACGACGCCGTCGCCGCCGCGCCCGCGACGATCGACCTGAGCGACGAGGGCGCAGCGGCAGCGTCGCTGTGGCGGCTGCGGGTGTGCCTTGCCGAGCGCCGCGTCGAGATCATCGACGAGCTTGACGCGCGCTTTGGCACACTGCCCTCCGGCCCGTGGGCGGCGCCCCCGTGCTCGGCGATCGTGCTGCCCCTGACATCGCCCGATCAAGAGCGTCCGTATGGCGTCCTGATTGCCGGCTTGAACCCACACCGCCGCCTCGACGAGGGGCATCGGGGCTTCTTCGAGCTGGCGGCGGCCCAGATCGTCACCGCCATCCGCAACGCGCGGGCGTTCGAGGTGGAGCGTGCGCGCGTCGAAGCCCTCGCTCGGCTCGATGAGGCAAAGACGATGTTCTTCTCGAACGTCAGCCACGAGTTCCGCACACCGCTGGCCTTGATGATCGCCCCCACCGAAGACGCCCTCGCGTCGCCGACGCGCTCCCTCGACGGCGAAGCGCTCGAGATGGTCCACAGAAACGAGCTGCGGCTGCTCAAGCTCGTCAACTCGCTCCTGGACTTCTCACGCATGGAAGCCGGGAGGGTGGAGGCCTCCTTCCAGCCCACTGACCTCGCGCGCCTGACCGTCGACCTCGCCAGCCAGTTCCGCGCCGCGATGGCGAAAGGTGGCCTGCAGCTGATTGTCGATGCGCCGACGCTGCCCGCGCCCGCCTATGTCGATCGAGACATGTGGGAAAAAGTCGTCATGAACCTGCTCTCAAACGCGTTCAAGCACACGTTCAACGGCGTCGTCAGCGTCGGTCTCGCCACGGTCGACGACACCGTCCGGCTCACGGTGAAAGACTCAGGCATCGGCATCGCCGCCGCCGAGCTGCCGCGCATCTTTGACCGCTTCCACCGGGTGCGCGGGGCGCGCACCCGGAGCCATGAAGGGACGGGCATCGGCCTCGCCCTCGTGCGGGACCTCGTCAAGCTGCACGGCGGCCGTATCGAGGCCGAGAGCGAAGAGGGCGTCGGCACCTGCATGACGGTGTCGATCCCGACGGGCTCTGCGCACCTGCCACAAGACCGCGTCGGCGCGGCGCGCTCCCTGACGTCGACGGCTGTCAGCGGCGCCGCCTACATCAACGATGCGCTCTCGTGGTTGCCGTCCGACGAACCGGCGCGCACGACCTTGGCGCTATCGCCCGCCGATGACGCTGGCGCCGCCGACAGCCGCAGCAGCAGCGACGTGCAGCGCGCCCGCTTGGTGCTCGCCGACGACAACGCCGACATGCGCGAGTACCTGCGGCGGCTGCTCTCTGCGCAGTGGAGCGTCGAGGCCGTCGCCGACGGCAACGCGGCCCTCGCGGCCGCTCACCACTCGCGACCCGACCTTGTTGTGGCCGACGTCATGATGCCGGGCCTCGACGGGCTCGCGCTGACCCGCGCGCTGCGCGCGAACCCGGTCACCCAGGGGCTGCCCATCATCTTGCTCTCGGCCCGCAGCGGTGATGCGGCCACCGCCGAGGGACTTGCCACCGGCGCCAACGACTACATCACCAAGCCGTTCTCGGCCCGAGAGCTTGTGGCGCGGGTGCGGGTGCAGCTCGAAATCGCACACTCCCACGAGCAGGTGCGCGCGCTCG
>JANNAY010001050.1:0-2039 GCA_031384945.1 Deltaproteobacteria bacterium | reverse complement strand
GATCCGAGCGCGGACCCACCACCGCCGCCGTCGCAGCCGCCGCCGCAGCCGCCGCCGTCGTCGCAGCCCAAGTCGTCGCTGTCGCAGATGAGCAGGCCGCCGTCGCCCTCGCCTTCGCCGCTGAGGTCGACGTCGCCCTCGCCTTCGCCTTCGCCCTCGCCTTCGTCGCCCTCGCCCTCGCCTTCGCCTTCTCCGCCAGCGTCGCCTTCGCCTTCGCCAACGACGTCGCCTTCGCCTTCGCCCTCGCCTTCAGCGACGTCGAGGTCGGCGGCGCGCTCGGTCAACGCCGTCAGATAGGCACCGGCGCCAAAGCCCATCATCGGGAAGGCCCCAACGGCGCGGCCGTCCTCGTTGATGAGCTCAGGGATGAGGCCGTGCTCGTCGAGACCGCGCTGGGTGACGAGATCGATCAGGGCGTTGCTCTCGCCGAGGCGGCCGGCGGCGCGCAGGGCCTTGGCCATCCACAGGTCGATGACCATCCACTCGCGCGAGTCGTACTCGCCGCCCGCGTCGTTGCGGTAGTAGCCGCCGGTCACCGCCGACAAGCCCTGCAGCGCATCGAGCGTCGCCGCTCTGACGTCGGCGTCGACGACGATGCCTTCGTTGAAGGCCTCGACGACGGCAGCGTCGAGGTAGGCGCCGCCCGTCGGACCAAGCGCGTCGAGCTCTTCTCTGCACGCCGCGAGCACGCCCGCGTCGTCGATCAAGTGGGCGTTGATGGCGGCGCGCAGCGTGGCCGCGGCGGCGCGGTAGCCGGCGGCGTCGACGTCGTTGCCATCGACCAGCAGCAGCGCGTCGGCAAAATCATCGAGCCCTGCCGCCGACATCGCCGACGAGTACGTGAACTTCTGCGCGCCCTGCGACTCGAAGCTCGCGGTGAGGTGCGTCTCCCATATCGAAGAATCGGGGACGAGCAGGCCATCATCATCGATCATTGAAACGAGCACATCGGCGACGCCGCTCTTGACCAACGCGAGGTCGTCGTCGACGGGAAGTCCCCGCGAGAGGGCGCGTGAATAAAGCTGAAGAAAGAGGCCGAGATCGTCCCATTCGATGTTGGGTCCACCGGCGTTGCTGTCGCTCTCTTCGCGGCCGCCGCCGTAGTAGCGGCACATCGAGACGGCGTAGTCGCCGCCGACGAACTCGGCGTATTCGCCGGCGTCGCCGCCGAGCACGAAGTCGAGGGCAGCGACGGCCTCATCGTCTTTGCCGGCGTCGAACAAGCCGCGCGTCGCGTACATGAGGTCGCGGGCCCAGGTGATGGTCCAGATGCCCGGCGGCAGCGAGGCGACGATGCCGCCGTTCGGACGTCGCCGCGGCCCACCGTCGACGCGATCGCGCACCTGCGCCGCGCGCAACAGCGCGAGCTGCACACCGGCCAACTTGCGCTCGTCGGCGCTGAGCGTCGCCGGCAGCGTCGCCGAGGCAACGAACGCCCGCGACGCCGCGAGTTCATCGTCGACGATCTGTTGGGCGGTGCGTGCGCCGATGAAGTCGCTGACGTCGCGAAAGAACGACTGCGATGACGGCGCCGCGTACAGAACGCCGAAGCGGTAGGCGCCGCCGGCGGGAATGACGGCGTCGAAGACGAAGCCGTGCACGACGTCGTTGGCGACGCCGCTGTCATCGACGTTGGCGGGAAACTGCTGGTTGTTCTCAACGATCGGGAACGGGTTCGACGGGGTCATCAGGTGCCGGTGCTGCACCGTCGGCAGCTCGCTCTCGTCACGCAGGGCAAACGCCACGATCGTCGACGTGCCGATCTCGGTGATCGCGTCGCGCGAGCCGTTGTACGTCGCGCGCTCGTTGCCGGTGCCGTCGACGCCGTCACCGACGTGAAAGTTGGCGAGCGTGGGAAAGCTCGCGCTGACGGCGGCGTTCGACGTGTTGCGCACCTCGACCATCACGATCACGCCGGGGTGGTCGAGGCCAAAGGGACCCACAACCGTGGTTGTGAGGTTCAGCGATCCTTCTTGGTGGGTGAAGACGTAGGCATCGGCGTCGTCGATGACGTTGAAGCTGTCGACGCCGCCCCTGCC
>JANNAY010001020.1:0-4615 GCA_031384945.1 Deltaproteobacteria bacterium | reverse complement strand
GCGAAGACGTCGCTGAGACCCCCTGCAGCGCCAACGACGAGTGCGCCTCCGGCCAATCCTGCGTCGATGGCGGCTGCGCCGGCGCTGAAGGCGAAGGCGAGGGCGAAGAAGGCGAGGGCGAAGGCGAGGGCGAAGAAGGCGAAGGCGAGGGCGAGGGCGAAGAAGGCGAAGGCGAGGTCGAAGGCTGCCGCGACGACGGCGATGCTTCGTTGTCACCGCGTGAGCTGCCGCTCGCGTTCGACATTCCGCTGCGCAACATCGAAGCCGTCTCAGCCGACGAAGACCTCGCTGTCGATGTCGTTGGCGTCGACGTTGACGGCGTCTTGCACTGGGACTTTTCCGCCGCGCTGCCCGACGACGCACCTGTGCAGGTCGTGGCCGAGCCCATCGACGAGAGCCGTCACTGGTTCGACGACGAGATCGAGTCCCCCGAGCTCGAAGCAGGCGACGTCGTCTACGCGAGCTTGCTCGACGCCGCGACCTGGGGCGTCTTCGAACGCACCGCCGACGGCCTCTTCATCCTCGCCGTCGCCTCTGACGTCTCTGACGACGACGAGCCCTTCGGCTACACCTTCATCAGCTACGACCCGCCGATCTTGGCGATGAAGTACCCGCTCACCGACGGCGAGAGCTTCGACTCTGTCTCGCAGGGCAGCGGCACCTTCGAGGGCAGTGCCTTCTACAGCTCCACCGACACCTACGAGTCCACCGTCGCGGGCAGGGGCATCGTGACGACGCCAGCCGGCGACTTTCCCGTCTGGCGCGTGCAGACGCGCCAAGAGGTCGCCATCAACTTCACGGTCTTCTCCGTCGAGCACCGTCAGGTCCTGTTCGTCACCGCCTGCACCGGCGTGGTCGCCAGCGTCACCTCCGCCGCCGACGCACCCGACTTCGAATTCACCGAAGCGCAGCGCGTGCGCCGCGTCGGTCTGTCGGAATGAGGGCTGTTGTCGTCGTTCTCGCATTCGCAGCATGCGCGTTGTGCGCCTGCGTTACACCCGGACAGCACGCCGCAGAGGCCCCTGAAGAAGACGGCTTCACCTTCGTCAACGTCGGCGACGCCTGGCTGCGCGTGAAGATCACCGGACCGGTGAACAGCCAGAAGACGCCGCTGGTGCTCTTGCACGGCTTCGGCTCGCGGCTCGAGACGTGGGGCGGCGTGCACGACGCCCTCGACGACGATCGGCTGGTGGTCTCGTTCGATCAGAAGGGCTTCGGCCACAGCGAGCGCAGCGACGGCGCCTACGGACCGAAGAAGCACGCCGAAGACGTCGTCGCCATCCTCAACGCGCTCGACATCGAAGAGGCCGTCTTGGCCGGCCACAGCTACGGCGGCGGCGTCGCCCTTCGCGTCGCCGTCACCGACCCCGAACGCGTCAAAGGCGTCGTGCTCGTCGACGCCTTCGCACTTGCACAACAGGTGCCCTCGAGCTTCAAGGTGGCCCAGACCCCGGCCGTCGGCGAGTTCATCTTCTCGACGCTCTTCACCGAGCTGCCCGGCGAGAAGTACTTGCTGGCCTTTCACGACGGCCAGCGCTTCGCGACCGCCAAGGTGCTCGACGAGGTCAAAGCCCTGCAGGCGCGCGACGGCAGCACCTACGCCCAGCTCGCCACCGTGCGGGGCATGGACTACGCCGACGTCGAAGGCCGCTACGCCGCCGCCGTCAAAGGCCTGCCGCGCGCCATCGTCTGGGGCGACAAAGACAAGGTCACCCCGCTGCGCCAGGGCAAGGCCCTCGCCGCGGCCCTCGATGCGCCGCTCACCGTCGTGCCCGACTGCGGCCACGTGCCGAGCTGGGAGCGCCCGACCATGGTCATCGACGCGTTGAAGACCGTGCTCGCCGCCGCCGACGCCGCGCCGACGCGGTTGAAGAACAAGCGCACCCCCGCCGACTCAGAGCCCTTGCCCGACGTCCCGCTGGCGCCGTTGAAGTCCGAAGAGACCGAGGAGTCGAAGCCATGAGCGCTGTGCAATTGTTGGCGCGGCCACATGGCGCTCCGGCCGCGGCGAACGCTGTCGTCGGTGATCGCTCGCGGCCGGCCACGTCTTTCGTTGCACTGCGTGCGGCTCGGGTGCATCCGGCTCGGGTGCATCCGGCTCGGGTGCCGGCCTCGAGGGCGAGGGTGCGGGTCGGAGCGGATCGGTTGCCCGCGGCGCTGTTGTGCGCTTGCGTCATCCTGTGTGCGAACGCAGCAAATGCGCGCACCGGCATGGGCGATCCGATTGAGACGTGGCGCGAGAAAGAGGCCGACGACGTCGCCGTCTTTCACGGACACCTGCGTCTCCGCGGCGCCGGCTTCGCCAACCTCGACCTCGACCGCGGCGCCGCCTCCGACGGATCCGTCTTGTGGCCTTCGGGCATCACGCCGCTCGATCTGACCGGCGGCAGCGACATGCGCGTGCGCCTCGCGCCGTCGTTCTGGCTCGGCGACAGCGGCCGCGTGTTTCTCGAGATCGATCTGCTCGACAACGTCGCCCTCGGCGCGCGGCCGCGCTTCACGCCGTTCACGTCGCCGGCGCTGGTGGCGGCGTCGCCGTTTCAAGAACCCCTTGGCGCGCTCGACGGCGCCTTCAAGGTGCGCACCGCCATGGGCGAAGTGTTGCTGCCCTTCGGTGTGTTGAGCGCCGGCCGCATGCCCTCGCACTTCGGCCTCGGCATCGCCGCCAACGACGGCAACGACGTCGACGACGACCTCGGCGACCGCGCCGACCGCCTCGCCTTCACGCTGCCGATCTTCGGGCACATCGTCAGCGCCGCCTACGACGTCGGCGCCACCGGCCCATCGGGACAAACCTTGCCGGGCCTCGGCCCGTCGCCGCGATCGTTTCTCGTCAGCGAGCAGTCGGTGTCGCTCGCGCTGTTGAAATTTCGCGCCCCGTGGGAGGTCGAGATGCTGCGCAGCGACGACCGCGTCGTCGTCGACTACGGCGTCGCGCTTTCTTACGAGTGGCAAGACAAAGACGTGCCCGGCTTCTACACAAACTTCGATCAGTCGCTGGGGCTCGACGAGAACGCCGTCGTCGAGCGTGGCTACAAAGCGGGCCTCGTCGACGGCTGGTTCCGCGTGGTCTTTCCGCGCGTGCGCCTCGAGACCGAGCTGTTGGCTGCCGGCTTCACCATCCAGAACCCGTCACCCTTCGCGGGCGTCACGTTGCGCGAGCCCATCAGCGGCTTTCCCTGGGGCGGCGACCTCGTCGTCGAATTCCAACCGCTGCCCGATCGTGAGTTCTTGAGCGTGCTGCTCGAGACAGGTGTGGCGTCATCAGATCCCGCGCCGGGGCTGCCGCTGCCTGCGCCGACGTCGTTGTCGGGGGCGCAGCCGGGCGACGTCTTCGGCCCGCAGATCGACGGCAAGCGCGACGCCCGCCAGGACGGCTTTCGCCTTCACCCCCTGCACCGCGTCGACCTCATCCTCTGGCGCACGCTGCTCGGCGGCGTCAGCGAGGCCGCCTTCGCACGCGCACACGCGACGTTCGCGCCCGCACAAGCGAGCTGGGACGGCCTCAAGATCGAAGGCAACGTCATCTACTCGCACGCGCTCGACGCGGGCTCCGCCCCCGGCGGCGTGGCCCCCCTCGGCGTCGAAGTCGACGCCGCCGTCGTCGTCCCCTACGACGCCTTCTCGTTGCGCGTCGACGCCGGCGTGCTCTTTCCATTGGGTGGTCTCGGCGCCCGCGGCGGTGAGAACCCCAACCCTGCCGGCATGGTCCTGATGAGGCTCGCTTATGCGCTTTGAAGTCTTGGTTTTGTGCGTTTGCACATTCACGTGTGCGGTTGCGTGCGCGCCGGCGCCGTTGCCTCCTGATCAAGAAACCTTCGTGCCGGTTGTGAACATCCCGCAGTGCACGCCCAACAACGACGGCATCATCTCGATCGATGAGCTGCCCGTGGTGCTCGGCGCCGCCGCCCGCGTCCGCGTCGCCAACGACGTCGCCGTCGACGTCGACGGCGTCGAGCAAGACGGCGTGACCATCTGGGATCTCTCGAGCCCTGACCCCGAGACCCAGGCGCTCGGCCGCCTGACCGCCGAAGAGATGGCGGGCCAATGGTTCGAAGACCTCTTTCCCTCCGCGACGATCGCGGCGCCGCTCGTGCCCGGCAACAGCCTGCTCGGTCCTCTCGTCATCACCGACGACACATGGGAGCTGCTCGGCGCAGCATCCAAAGACGAAGCCCCAGCCGAAGGCCAATCCCGCGTCGTCTACGACACGCCGTCGGTGCTCTATCCGTTTCCGTTGCAGCTCGGCGCGCAGGTGTCGTCATCTTCGCGCGCCAGCAACGCGATCCTGCAGGGCATCCCCACCGCCTTCGTTGACGACATCGACGTCGAGGTCACGCAGCAGGGCACGGTGATCCTTCCCGACCTGATTCTCGAGAACACCCTCCGGGTCACGGTCCGGCTCGAGCGCACGCTCTTGGCCGGCGATGTGCAGCAGGTCAGCCACCACTTCGTGCACGAATGCCTGGGAGAGGTCGCGCGCTTCACCTCAGACGCCGTGGGCCTCGACGAAGAGCTCGACGACGACTTCGCAGCTGCACAAGAAGTCTGGCGCCTCAGCCTCTGAAGATCGCTCACTTGCCGAGCAGGCGGTTCCACAGGCCGCGCTTGTTCT
>JANNAY010001017.1:0-2396 GCA_031384945.1 Deltaproteobacteria bacterium | reverse complement strand
CGAACAAGGAGACATCGAAGAACATGCCCGGCGTGAGCGCGCCGTCGTGGCGCTCGAGGTTGACGGCCCAGGCGGCGCCGCGGGCGAACGCCTGCAGCGTCTCTGCCGTCGTCAGCTTCTGGTCGGGCGTGAAGCCGCCCTTGGGGTTTCCATCGTGGTCTTGCCGCGTGAGGGCCGCGTAGATGCCCCAGGCCGGCCGCACGTCCTCGACCGGAGCGTCAGAGCCGAAGGCCAAAGCGGCGTTGGTGTCGAGCACCCGGCGCCACGCATAGGCGCCCTGCAAGCGCGCATCGCCAAGGCGGTCTTTGGCCCAGCGCATGTCAGAGGTCGCGTGCGTCGGCTGCATCGACGCCGTGATGCGCGGCGCATAGAGCTTCGGGATGTCGTCGAGGGCCATCACCTGCGCGTGCTCGACGCGGTCTCTGATGTCGACCGTGTGGTTCTTCACGAGCAGGTCGATGACGACGCGGTTGCCGCGATCGCCGATGGCGTGAATCGCCGCCTGGTAGCCCTTCTTGTGCACCTGCTGGATGCGCTTCTCGAGCAGCGCGGGCTCCGTCAGCATCAAGCCCTTCTTGCCGGGTTCGTCGCTGTAGTCGTCGATGAGGGCGGCGCCGCGGGAGCCGAGGGCGCCGTCAGCATACAATTTGACGCCCATGAAGTAGAGCTTCTCAGAGTTCTTCTGGCTGCCGAGAAACTCGTACGACTCTTCCTTCGTGCCGTCGAGGTAGACAAACACGCGCACCGGCAATTGGCCCGCGGCGTCAAGCTTCATCAACACTTTTGCTGACGCGAGTTCCATGCCCATGTCGTGCACGGCGACGAGGCCGGCGTCGGCGCAGGCGTCGAGGCCGCGCGTCAACCAGCGCTCGCGATCGGCATCGGTGGGCGCCGGCAGCTTCGCCGTGACGAGGTCGATGGCGTTGTCGACGAGCACGCCGGTGGCTTCGCCTTTGTCGTCTCTGATGATGCGGCCGCCGTCGGGGTCTTTCGTGTCTTTCGTGATGCCGGCGAGGTCGAGCAGCATCTTGTTGACGACGACGGCGTGGCCATCGACCCGCGTCAACAACACCGGCACCTTGGCCGCGCCCTCGAGGTCTTTCGCGGTGGGAAACGCCTGTTTGGGAAAGCGCGATTGATCCCAACCGCGACCTTTGACGACGCTGAGGTCGGGGTGCGCCTTGGCCCACGCCGTCACCAGCTTCTTCAGCTCGGCCGCCGACTTCGCCGCCGTCAGATCGAGGTTCTCGAGCGATTGGCCGATGCCTTCGACGTGCAAATGCGCGTCGTGCAGGCCGGCGACGGCGAGCTTTCCGGGCAACGTCACCACGGGATACGGATTCGGATCAGGCACGTGCCGCATCAACAAGCGCACGCGGCCGGTCTCGTCGGCGACGACGACGGCGGCCTCGGGCATGAACTCTTCGCCGGTGACGAAGCGCGGGCCGATGTAGGCGGTGAGCTTCGTGCCATGCGCGATGTTCGGATGCGGCTCAGGACGCGTGCGCGCATCGATGACGTCTTCGCCGCGCTTCGCCAAATCCGCCGCCGTCGGTGTCGGCTCAGGCGCTGGCCCCGGCGGCGTCTCTTTCGTCGGCTGCGCGCAGGCAACCATGAAGCACGAGACGGCAGCGACGACGACGACGACGGTGGAGCGCATGCCCGCTCGCTAGCACGAGTCTGTTGACCGCGGCACCGGGCTCCCGCAGACGTCGACCATGGCGAAGAATGCGACGACGACGACGACGACGACGACGACGACCTACAACAGCGACGTCATCCACATCCGCGGGGCGCGGGTGAACAACCTGCAGAACATCTCGCTCGACATCCCGAAAAAGAAGATCACCGTCTTCACCGGCGTGTCGGGGTCCGGAAAATCATCGTTGGTGTTCGACACGCTGGCGGCCGAATCGCAGCGCCTGCTCAACGAGACGCTGCCGACCTTCGTGCAGACCTTCTTGCCCCGCCAACCCCAGCCCGACGTCGACGCGCTCGAGAATTTGTCGGCCGCGATCATCGTCGATCAGGGGCGACTCGGCGGCAACAGCCGCAGCACCGTCGGCACCGTCAGCGACTGCGCGGGGCTGCTGCGACTGTTGTGGTCGCGGCTCGGCAAGCCCGCCGTCGCCCGCCCCGGCGCGCTGTCGTTCAACGATCCCGCGGGCCTGTGCGCCGCCTGCGAGGGCTTCGGCCAGGTCGCGACCCTCGACAAAAATGGACTGGTTGATGAGAGCAAAAGTCTCGAAGACGGTGCACTGTTGTTCCCCGGATTCACCGTTGATTCTTGGTTCTACAGCCTCATCGCCGGCTCGGGCTTCTTCGACGTCTCAAAGAAGTTGAAGGCCTACACCGCCGCCGAGCGCCACGACCTGTTCGACAAAGAAGAGTGCAAG
>JANNAY010000921.1:0-11122 GCA_031384945.1 Deltaproteobacteria bacterium | reverse complement strand
ATTGCGCCGCGTCGTGGACTTTTGCGCCGGTGTCTTCTTCGGGCAACCCGTGCCGCCGGGCCCGCAGACCTCACCTCGCCTCCTCCGTCTACACCCTCTCCACCGCGTGGCTTTGCGAGCGCCCGTGGAGTGGGTCGCCGGTTCGGGGGGGTGAGGTCTGCGGCCGGGCTCAGCGCAGCGTGACGACGACGGGGCAGTGGTCCGACGGATACGCCGGGCAGGCGTCGTCGCTGTCGCAGCCTTCGGCGCAGGGGCCTTTGACGTCGACCTCGACGTCGACGCAGGCGAAGACGTGGTCGAGGGCGGCGCCGACGCAGCCTTCTTCGTGTGTTGGCCAGCGACCGGTGCAGGGCAAAAAGGCGCTGCGCCAGGCGACGTCGGTGGCGCTGCCGAATTCGGCGAGGGCGCTGCGGTCGGCGGCGGTGCCGGCGTTGAAGTCGCCGGCCACGACGACGATGTGGCCGCGGGCGCGGGCCCGCTGCGTGATGGGCGCGAGCGCCGCGAGCTGTCGACGCCGCATGTCTGCATGCTCGCGCCCAGCCTTGAGGTGCACGACGATCACGTCGAGCAGCAGCGGCAGGTCGTCGTCGTCGGCGTCGTCGCCGTCGAACCACAGGCCCACCTCGAGGGCGGGGCGGGCGCCGTCGTAGAGCACGACCTCGCTGTGCTCGCGCACGAAGCCGAGGTCGAAGACGTCGTCGTCGTAGAGCACGCCGACCTGGTGCAACGCTTTCTGATCGCTGGTGAATTCGGCGCGCCAGTTGCCACCGAGCCGCTGCCGCGCCTGCTCGCGAAAGCGCGCGGGGTCGGTGATCTCTTGCAGCGCCACCACCGATGCGTTGAGCCGCGGCAGCTCTTCGAAGACGGCCTGCTCTTGCGCGTCGCTCTCGGGGTAGTCGCGGATGTTCCAGCTGGCGAGCCGCGGATGGCCGTCGTTGTCGTCGTCATCGCAGACAGCGACGCCGACGACGACGACGAAGACCGCGGCGGCGACGACCGCGCGCTTCAACGACCGCTCTTCATGGCAAGACCCGACGCGTCACCGCGCGCACATGAAGCAGCCCGCCGTCGGCGCCAAAGGCGAGGCTGTCGACGTCGTAGGAGGCTTCGACAGCGACGCCAGCGGGAAGAACGACGCCGGCGCCAGCGCCACCGACGCGCCACAAGTTGAAGCCGTGGCCCTCGTCGTCGACGACGCGGACGTGGACGACGTCAGCATCGCCATCGACAAAGGCAGCATCGCCGACGCGCAAGGCGACATCGGACGCAGCAGCCCACGGCCGCTGGTCAAAGCGGAGGCTCCACGTCCTCACGGGCAGTCCTTCGAGGCCGTCGTGGGGCGGCGCAAACGGCACACCAACGTCGTTCTTCAGCGACATGCCGAGGGGCACCACGCCAATGCCGGGCAGATCGACGACGACGACAGTGAGGTCGTCGTCGGCGGGCAGCGTGCGCGCGAGGGCGGTGTCGGGCGCCGCCAGCACGTTGCGCGAGCCGCCGACGATGAGACCGTGCGACAGGCGCGCGGCCGGAGCGGCGATGACGAGGTCGACGAAGCCGTCGGCGTTGAAGCTCTCGGCGAGCTGGGCGCCCACCTGCGAGAGCTGCGCCGCGCCGCCGAGGGTGGTGACGACGACGCGGGGCACAAAGCGGGTGGCGAGTGAGACGCTGCCGCGGAAGTCGGTGTCGCCGAGCCCCAACGTCATGCCCGCCGGCAGCTGCGTGGTCTCGGCACCCTTGGTGACGCCGTCAATGTCGACGACGACGTCGGTGGGCGGTCCGAACAAGGTGTTGAACGAGAAGGCCGCCGGGTCGCGGGCCAGCGGCAACAGCGACACGCTGACGCGGATGTCGCCGCGTGATTCGGCGCGGCTGAAGTCGACGCCGACCTCGACGTCGGTGCCGTCGCCTTCTTCGCTGGCGAGCACGACGACGACGTCAGCGCCCCCGCCCGCGATGGCTGTGTCTTCGTATCCGGCTGCGGTGACAGTGACGACGTCGGCCACGACGCTGCTGAATTCGACGACGCCCTCGTCGGCAGCGCCAAAGACGGCGCCGTCGAGAGAGACGGCGGCGCCAGCGACGGGGCGGCCGTCTTCGTCGACGACGATGACGCGTTGGTCGACGTCAGAGGCGGCGAAGACGCGCACGCTGCGGGCGCACGAGGCGCCGCCGACGACGGCGCTGATGACGCTGTCGCACACGCCGCGGCCGCAGACAGCGACGGCGCTGCCGACGACGCTGCCAACGAATTTGCCGTCGTCGTCAACGCCAACGGCGGTGAATTCGACGGCGTCACCAGCGACGTAGACGCTGCGGTCGACGACGATGTCGCAGTCGTCGGCGTCGACCTCGCCGCAGACGCCAACGCCATCGCTGACGAGGCAGAGGTCGTCGCCGTCGCAGAGGTCGGCGCGATCGACGCAGGTCTGGGCAAGGCAGATGCCGCGCCGCGAGTCGCACGTCTCGCCGGGGTTGTCGCAGTCACTGTCGCTGAGGCACTGCACCTTCGCGCACACACCACGGTCGTCGTCGGCGGCGGGGATCTCGTCGCCGTCGTTGTCTTTGATGCAGTCAGAGCCGCCGCCGCAGTCTTCGTCGGTGACGCAGCCCTCGTCATCGTCGCTGCCACCACCGCCGCCGCCGCCGCCACCACCGCCACCGACGATGCAGCCGACGACGCCGACGCTGGCGCCGACACCGACGACAGCGCCCAAGACCACAGCCGACAGCCAGCCCCGGCGCTCGCCCATCATCGACCCCCTCGACAAGGGAGGAGCGTAGCCGCCCGGTCGTCGTCACGGAGCCACAATCTGACCTTTCCGGCGGGGTCCGTCCGTGTACATTCGGCCCATGCGCGGTGACGGGGCGGAGCGCCCAGGATGAACGAGGATTCTGGGCGTGCGCCGGCCGCGGCGCAGACCACCGTGCGTGACCTCGTCGCGTACGCGCACCGGCACAGCGCCGCGACGCTCGAAACCCGGCTGGCGCCGTTGGTGCTCGTCGGACCGCCGGCCAACACCGATCCCGATTGGGCGTTTCGCACGGCGAGCCTCAACCTCGTGCGCGAGACCATCAACGGGCAAGAGCTCGTCTTCGATGCCAGCTTCGTCGTGCACCCGCTGAAAAAGATGCGCGCTGGACCCTTCGCCAGCACCGTGCTCATTGGCCGGTCGGGGTCGAACGACGTCTGCATCCTGCACGGCAGCGTCTCGAAGCTGCACGCCCGGGTGACGCTGGGGGCCGACGGCACCTGCCTGCTGTCTGACGCGGGGTCGTCAAACGGCACTCTGGTGCAAGGCAAAGCGCTGGCGGCCCGCGAAGAACGGGCGCTGACCCCCGGCATGCTCGTCGTCATCGGCGCCTGCCACTTCACCGTCGTCGACGCCCGCCGCTTTCACGAGATCTTGCTGCGCATCGACCCGTAGAACCGGGAGAGCGACCTGCAGGCCGCAGATCCCTGTTTTCTGGTGGCAGGATGGCACGTGCAGACGTCACACCGATGCTAGCGTGCAGGTCACCATGCCTTTGAGTCGGAAGGAGCGGAGCCGAACGGACGGCGCCCAGCTGTTGGCCCTCGCTGGCGAGATCGATCAAGACCTCGATCTCGCCGTCGACGTGCAGCGCCCTGGCGTCACCGTTCTCGACCTTGACGGCGTCAAGCGCGTCACGTCGTACGGCGTGCGCGAATGGATCCGCGCCATCAGCAAGTGCCCCGCGGGGTCGCTCTTTCTCGTCAACTGCCGCCCGGCCATCGTCACGCAGCTCAACATGGTCGCCGGCTTCGGCGGCCACGCCGACGTCGTCACGCTCTACCTGCCCTTCATCTGCGACAAGTGCGACACCGAATTCGAGTCGCTGCTCGACCTGCGCGGTGAAGGTCATGCGCGCGTGCGCAACGCTGACCCGCCGCCGACGAAGTGCCCGTCGTGCAACGCCGACGCCGAATTCGACGACGTGCCCGCCGCCTACTTCAGCTACGTCGCGTCGAAGCCGTTGCCGAACCCGCCCGAGATCGTGACGCAGCTGCTGGCGAAGACCGCGCCGCCGCCGTCGTTGACGGTGCAGAAAGAGGTGATCGGCGACGTCACCGGCCTCAGCTTCTACGGCCACCTCGACCATCGGGCGCGGCTCAAGCGCAGCCTCGACGGCATCGAGGGCTTTCTCGTCGTCGACCTCAAGGGCATCGAGTCACACGCGCCAGGCACCCTCGCCCGCCTCGAAGCGGTCTTCGACGCCTCGCCCAACGGCGGCGCCGACGTCTGGGTCACCGGCTTGCGCGCCGTTTGGCTCGACGAGGTCGAGTTCGCGCCGTTTCTGAAAAAGGCCGCCGGCCGCATCATCGACGTCGTTTGCCCGGCCAAATGCGCCAAATGCGGCGAGAGCATCTCTGGCGAATTGGCCGTCGACCTCGACGACGGCGAGACCAGCGTCGCCCGCGCCACCATCTGCGACAAGTGCCGCGGACCTGCTGTGCACATCACCAGCGCCGCCGAGCGCGCCCGCATCGTCGCGCTGGTGACGCTGCCCGAGAACATCCCGCAGGCGATCACGTTCTTTCTCGTCGACCACCGCGAGCCGCGCACCGCCCTCGGCCGTCATGTCACCACCGAGTCGGGCAGCGATTCGTCAGAGGCCTCGCGCTTCAACATCCTGTCGCGCGTCGGCGCTGGCGGCATGGCCGAGGTCTTTCTCGCCGAGCAGCGTGGACCGGCGGGCTTCGTCAAGCGTCTCGTCGTCAAACGCATCTTGCCGACCTTCGCGGCCAACGCTGAGTTCATCGAGATGTTCTTGAACGAGGCGCGCATCGCCGCGCGCATCAACCACCCGAACGTCGTGCAGATCTACGACCTCGGCGAAGACGTCGGCGACTACTTCATCGCGATGGAATACGTGCGCGGCTGGGACCTCTCGAAGGTGCTCGGCTTCTTGCGCCGCACCAGCCGGCAGATGCCCATCGAGCTCGCCTGCCGCATCATCGCCGACGTCTGCGCCGGCCTGCACGCGGCCCACGTGCTCGCCGACGAACACGGCGTCAGCGCCAACGTCGTGCACAGAGACGTCTCGCCGCACAACGTGCTGATCAGCGTCGACGGCGCCGTCAAGATCACCGACTTCGGCGTCGCCCGCGTCAACGCCGTCGCCGGCGCGCAGCGCACGTCGGGCCGCTTGAAGGGCAAGATCATCTACATGGCGCCCGAGCAGATCGACGACAAGCTCGGGCCCATCAGCGGACAGAGCGACGTCTTCGCCGCCGGCATCGTCCTCTATGAGCTCTTGTCGCTGGTGCAGCCGTTTCGCCGCGAGAACGAGCAGCAGTCGATGATGGCGGTGCTCACCGCGAAGATCGCCGCCGTCGAGCACCTGCGCCCCGAGGTGCCGGCTGAGCTGGCCAAGATCGTGGCGCAAGCGATCGAGCGCGATCGCGCTGTGCGCTACCACACCGCCGACGACCTTCGACAAGACCTCGAGCGCTTCTTGTTGGGCTTCGGCCGGCCCGCCTCGGTCGCCGACTTCGCCCGCTGGCTGACGTCGCTGGGCACCCTCGACGTCGTCGGCAGCTCGAGCCTGCCCACGCCGGGGCTCACGCCCTCGCATCACGACGAGCACGCCAAGACCGACATGCCGACCATCGAACGGGGCATCGAACGGGGCATCGAACGAGGGATCAAATGACCGCGAAGTCGGTGCTCGTGATCGATCCCGGCCAAGCGCGCCGCGGCGACATTGCAAAAGCCCTCGCGCAGTTGAACGGCGGCAAAGACGTCGTCGTCACAGCCAAAGACGGCGTCGACGCTGACGATGCTGACGACGGCGTCTATGACCTCGTCATCGCCGACTACGACCGCCTCTCGGTCGATGACCGCGCCTATTTTCTGCTGCGCTACGAGAAAGAGCGCCGGGCCGGGCGCATGTTGCTCTTCACCGCCACCTGGGACCGCAAGGCCTTTGCCGCCATGTTCGGCGAGCAGCGCTTGATGAACGTCGTCGCCAGCGACCGCGGCGTCAGGGTCGAAGACCTCGCCGTCACCCTCGACAAGATTTTGATGGGCCAGATCTTCGGCCTCGATCGCTACTTTCCGCCGTCGGCGCGGCGCTGGCGCACGGCGCTGAAGCGGTCGAGCGAGCGCCACGGCGTGCTCGCTCACATCGTCAGCACCCTCGAAGAATCTGGACTGCAGGCGCGCTTCGTCGAGCAGCTGCGGCTCGCCGCCGACGAGCTCTTGACCAACGCCTTCTTCAACGCGCCCACCGATGACAAGGGCGAGCGTCCGTACGCTGCGACCCACCGCAGCGAAGAGGTCGTCTTGCCCGACGACCGCGGCGTCGAGGTCGAAGTGGCCACCGTCGGCGGCCAGGTCGGCTTGCTCGTCGCCGACGGCTACGGCTCGCTCTCGCCGTCGACCATCGTCGGCTATCTCGGCAAATGTCTGCGCGCGGGCGCCGACCAGGTCGACGAAAAAGACGGCGGCGCCGGCCTCGGCCTCTTCTACGTCTTCGAGGCCGTCTCTCACTTCGTCATCAACGTCGCGCCCACCACGCGCACCGAGATGATCGGCGTGCTCGACGCCAGCGTGCGCTACCGCGAGTTCGCCTCGCGGCCGAAGTCCCTCAACGTCTTCGTCGAGGCGCCACGTGCGTGAGCTGCAAGTGACCATCGGCAAGACCGACGGCGATCGCGACGGCGATCGGCCGTTGGCCACCCTCGACGGCGACGTCAACGAATTCGCCAAATTCGACGCCGTCTACGCCGCCTCTGCCGGCGGCCGCATCGTCGTCGACGCCCACGGCGTCGCCCACATCAACTCGTATGGTGTGCGCGAGTGGATTCGTTTCTTGCGCTTTCTGGACGAGCAAAGCGTCGAGATCGAGCTGCGCCGGTGTTCGACCCCGCTGGTGCGGCAGATGACGATGCTGCCCGCCACCCGCGGCAAGGCCCGCCTCGGCTCGCTCTATCTGCCGTACTTCTGCGAGAGCTGCGACGACGAACGCGATGTGCTGGTGCAGCTGCCGCTGCCCGGCGTTCCCGAGTCGGCCCCCTGCCCGACGTGCGGGGCGGCGATGTCGTTCGACGACGCCGTCGCTGCCTACGAGCCGCTGCTGCGCTGAGCCGCAGAAATGCACAACCTGGGTTGTGGTTCTCGTGCGCTGTCGGTTCCTCGAGGCCGATTGGTCACATCGCGGAACCATTGCCTTGCGTTGCCCGCGCCGCAGAGCCCAACGATGCCCACCCCTTGAATTGCCTGGGCAGGGAAGGGCGGGAGATGGGTTTGCCCCCGCGCAGCGGGGGTACTGGGGGCTGCGGCGCGGGAACCGATCGTCTGATGACTAACCGCGCAGGCGCCAGGCGATGCGGCCGTCGACGCGGTCGGGGTCGAGGGCGACGCGGGCGACGACGTTGGCTTCGACGGTCTGCGTCTTGCCACCGATGCTGCGGCGGATCGAGACGCGGTCGCCGACGCTCCACCACACCGTGAATGCGCCTCTGGGCACGACGAGGGCGCCTTCTTCGTCGGCGACGTCACCGTCGAGGTCGAAGTAGTCGACGCGCTTGTCGCCGTTTCTTTGCACGCGCACCTTCTCGAGCGTCGACAACGGCTGCGGCGGCGTCGACGGCGCGCCGATGCGGATCACGTTCAGGCCCGAGACGAAGCGAGCCAGCGATGCGCGCAAGGCGTCGTCGACGTTCAAGAAAGAGACGCCGAGGCCGGTGCGCTCTTGCCCGGGGTCGCGCCAGCAAACACGGCCGCGGAGCGTGATGGGCGTGGGGGCGCCAGGGATGGCGAAGGCGAAGCTGACGACGTCGACGTGGGCGTCAACGTTTGCGACCTCGATGAGGGCGCCGGTGGCCGAGAGGTTGACCAGCGTGCCGCGCAGCAGCTCGTCGTTGAGCTCGGCTTGAATGAGCGCGCGCTCGGTCGAGCGGCGCATCTCGAGGCGCGGCACGTCGGGGGCGAGCTCGAAGACGCGCGTGAAGGCGCCTTCAGGAAAGACGCAGACACGATCGACGCCGAGCTTTTGTCCGCGGCTCGTGAGGCCACCGCTGAACTGCAGCGTGCAGGCGATGAGCGTGAAGCCGGGGTGCTGCTGCACCACGCGGGCGATGCGCTCGGGCGCGTTGCCGCCGACGCCGAGGTCGACGAGGACGACGCCGCGGCTCTGCTGCTGATCGCCAGCGTCTTCG
The DNA here is from genome assembly GCA_031384945.1 of Deltaproteobacteria bacterium. Lineage (GTDB taxonomy): Bacteria > Myxococcota > UBA727 > UBA727 > VGSZ01 > VGSZ01. The sequence goes on along the minus strand of JANNAY010000921.1, from coordinate 2,937 downwards.
ACGGCGGCGACCGTCTGCGCGACAGACTTGCTGTCGACCACGCGCAGCCCGAGCGTCTGGACTTGTTGCGTGCGGTGCGGGCCCCAATCGAGCCGGTGCAGCACCACGACGAAGGGCGCCTCAGGCATTGGGGTGGGGGTCCGTGTTCTCTTGGCCGCGCGGCAAGCAAGGGCGGCCGCTGCGGGCAGCGACGTCGTCGAGGCGGCGGTGGCCGAGGCGACGCGATTGGTAGCCGGGGGTGATGTCGATGAGGCCGGGCACGACGACCTTGCAGACCTTGAAGCCGGTGTCTGCGAAGTCGTCGGCCGAGAGATCGAAGGCCCACGGCTCGAGGCCGGCCTTGCCGAGCAGCGCCGTCAGGTTCTGCATCGTCTTCTGCGGGTCGGCGTCGCTGCGGTCGGCGAGGTCAGCGAGTTCGACGTCGGCGAGGCCGCTCTTTCTGCCGTCGAGAAAGGCGAGGGCGCCTTCGGTGGCCGGGTTCAAGTAGTGCATGTAGGTCGGCCACCACGTGTGCCAGTTGGCGGTGACGTCAGAGAGGTCGAGCGCGTGGTTGCGGTAATTCTTCGACTCGCTCGGCGTGATGCACAGGGTCTCGTGGTGCAGCGAGAGCTCGCACAGCCCGCGCGACAAGCAGGCGAGGGGCGAGGGATCGCTGACGGCGACCAGGCAGGTGCCGCCTTTTTCCCAACATCCTTCACTCTCGCGCATCTGCCCCACCAACAACATCGTGGGGACATCGAATTCGACGCGGAGGTCGTAGATGACGACGTCCATGCCCTTGTGCTCGAGGTAGGCGCGCAGGTCGTCGACGTAGGGGTCGCCGGTGCGGGCGGGCAGGCGCAGGCGCGGCAGCGGCATCTTCTTGTACCAGGCAATCATGATCGCGTCGCGCTCGATCAGCTCGCGAACACAGTTAATCAGCGCGCGGTGCCAAGAAACATGAGACGCGGCCCCCGACGACAGCGTCTGCTCGATGATGCGGTTCGGGTAGGCCTCGTCGGTGTAGTAGACGGTGATGAGCTCGTCGGGAAAGAGCTTCACGGCGCCGCTCACGAGGTTCACGCCGGGCGTCCAGCGCAGCGGCGTGTCGACGTCGAATGCCTGTCGTGGAAACCGCGGCGTCGCGTATTGCTGCGGCGTGTAGAGCGCGAGCTGCTGCACATCGAAGGCGCGCTCGCCCAGCTGTCGCGCGGTGGCGTCGACGACAAACGGGCGGTGCGAGTACTGCGCGTAGCGCTCGATGCCCTCGCTCACGCACACGAGCTGGCGGTGATCGAGCGTCGGACCTGTGCCGTTGATGCCGCGCAGCCCCGTGGTGATGAACTCGCGCTCGCGCACAAATGCGGTGCCGCCCCACAACAACGGAAAGTGGCGGAAGTACTTGTCGCGGTGCTGCCACTCTTCGCCGTGAAACAAGATGCCCGCGATCGGATCGCGCAGCGTCGTCACGACGTCGGGCGGCGGCGGCAGTCCCTCGACGTCGTTGCTGACGCGCTGACGCCAGTCGCTCAGGCGGGCGGCCGCGGCGTCGGCAATGGCTGCGAAGGTGTCGTCGGTGGCGTTGCTGGCGTTGGCGGGTGCGTCCACGCCGACCAGATAGGGAGTCGCGCAGGCGGCGCACCAGGTGTGTTTGCGAACAGGGTGCGCGTCGACGAGTCCGCTCTGCAGATCGAGGCGCAGCACCGGATGGAATTGTCCATCGATGCGACCTTGCGCGTCGGTCGAGCGGAAGAAGCGCACCACCAACGAGGCGAGCTGACGGTGCGCGTCGTCGTCGAGGGGCGGCGTGGTCGGCACCGTGTTGTTGTCGTGCGCCGAGAACCACAGCTGCTGCGTCGTGATCGAGCGGCGCGCCAGCATGCGCAGCACGGTGCAGCGCACGCAGGGCTGCAGCGCGTCGCCGCCGGCGACGCTCTGGGGGCCGACGACGACGCTGCCGCCGAAGCCGCCGGCGACGGGCACGAGGGCTGCGCCTGCTGCGCGCACGCGGCGGTCGAGAGCCTCGAGGCGCGGGTCGAGCAGGGTGTCGAAGCAGGCGACCACGACGCGGCCTGCGTCGTTGGCGACGTCGACGGCGGCGTCGAGGTCGTTGGCGACGACGTCGGCGCCAGCGTCTTTGAGGGCGGCTTTGACGACGTCGACGAAGGCGGCGACGCCTCTGACGTCGCAGGCGCGGCCGTCGAGGGCGTTGCCGCCGGCAATGACGAAGCCTTCGCCGACCAACCACGCCAGCGTTTGCTCGATCAGGTCGGGGTCTTCGTCGCCGAGGCGCGCCTGCAAGGTCGCAAGATCGGCTCGTGTGGCGAGCGCGCCCAGCAACTTGCGGATGAGATCAACGCCCTCGCCGTCGACGATGGCGGCGTGGTCGTGGACGGTGAGGAGCAGCCCGTCTGCCCGCTCGACGCTGAGAAAGGCCGGGGCCAGGTGGTGCAGCGCAGAGGGCAACACAGAGGGCAACGCGGAGGGCAACGCGGAGGACAACGCGGACTCACGGAAAAAGAAAAAGCGCCCGAGGAAGAGCGCTCACACCGTCGTGTCAGGTGTAGCCGATGACGGGGCTGGCCCCTTCAATGGCCATTTTGGGAGCCGTCTTCTTCTCGAGCGTTTTGACGGTGAGCTTCAGCGTGGGCTTGGGCTTGGCAGTGTTCGCTTGATTCATGGGGAACCTCGAAGGTTCGCGGCCATATCCACGGGGGACACAGGCTGTGAACCAGAACGACGACGTCGCTTTCGCGCGCCGCCTCTCGTGACCTCAATCCAGACGTGACCGAAACACGGTGTGATCGCCTCCTCGGGCTCTTTGACCCTAATCGATCTCCGGACGGCTCTCTGCTGCGGTGGCGCGGTGTCTCACGATCGAGGCACAGTCGGGTGATGAGCGCTGACGAGCACGGCGTCGTCGACGGTGTCGGCTTTGAACGACACGGCGACCTTTCC
>JANNAY010000912.1:0-2573 GCA_031384945.1 Deltaproteobacteria bacterium | reverse complement strand
CGAGCCGCCGCCGCCGGTGCCGCCGTCGTGCACGCTGACCGTCGACGGCGTCGGCGTCGCCATCGTCACCTGCGCCGCCGACGTCAACGAAGCCGACGCCGGCGTCATCGCCCTCGCCCGCGGCGGCCTCGTCGCCCTCGCCACCGAAAACGACGCCGGCGTCACCCGCGTCAGAAGCGCCGAATTGCGCGGCGGCGCTGCCGTGTTCGCCTTCGCCTTCGACGTCGACGGCGCCTATGACTTCACTGCCACGCTCGTCGGCGCCGAAGCCCTCACCGGCGCGCGCGTGGAGGTCACCGCGTCGGCGACCATCAACGGCACCTGACCCACCGAAAAAGCGAGAAGAGCAGGCGAACCTGCTCTTCTCGCTCGGCGTGTCATGTTTCTCTCGGTCGACGTCGAAGAATCAAACGTCTTTGAGTTCGTTCAAGCGTGCGCGCCCGAGCCCGACGGCGTCGACGAAGACGTCAACGGCGTCACATCTTTTTCAAGGGCCAGCTCGAGCACATCTTTCATGTCACTGACGAGGTGAATCGTCAGCTTCTCGCGCACCTCTTGCGGGATGTCGGCGATGTCGCGCTCGTTCTGCGCGGGCAACAACACCGTCGTCACGCCCGCGCGGTGGGCCGCGAGCACCTTCGACTTGATGCCGCCGACCGGCAGCACCTTGCCGCGCAGGGTGGCTTCACCCGTCATGGCGAGGTCGCTCTTCACCTTGCGGCCCGTCAGCAACGAGACCAGCGCGGTGAACATCGTGACGCCCGCCGACGGTCCATCTTTGGGGATGCCGCCGGCCGGGATGTGCACGTGCACGTCGCTCTCGGCGAGGAACTTCGGATCGACGCCGAGCTCGACCGCGTTGCTGCGCACGTAGGTCATCGCCGCCGTCGCCGACTCTTTCATCACGTCGCCGAGCTGACCGGTCAGCGTGACCGTGCCCTTGCCGGGCATGCGGCTCGACTCGATGAACAAGATGTCGCCGCCGACGGGCGTCCAGGCGAGGCCGATGGCCACACCGGGCAGCGTCGTGCGTTCGGCGCGTTCGTCGTGAAAGCGCTTCTTGCCCAGCAGGTCTTTCAGCTTGTCGTCGGTGTCGATGACGAGCGGCACAGCCTTTTTGTCGACGGCGCGGGCCACCTGCAGCGCGACCTGGCGGCAGAGCCGCGTGATCTCGCGTTGCAGCTGACGCACGCCGGCTTCACGCGTCCACCCGGCGATGGCGGCCTCGAGCACATCGTCGCTGATGATGAGCTGGTGCTCGTCGAGCCCGTGCTCTTTCAGCTTCTTCGGGATGAGGTGCTTCTTCGCGATCGCGAGCTTCTCTTTCAGCGTGTAGCCCTCGATGTCGATGATCTCCAAGCGATCGCGCAGGGGCGGCGACAACGCCGACAGGTCATTCACCGTACAGATGAAGAGCACTTCCGAGAGGTCGAAAGGCAGCTCCATGTAGTGGTCGGTGAAGGTGCTGTTCTGTTCGGGGTCGAGGACCTCGAGCAGCGCAGCCTCAGGATCGCCGGCCCAGCCCTTGCCCAACTTGTCGATCTCATCGAGCAAGAAGACAGGGTTCTTCGCGCCGGCTTTCTTCAACGCATGGATGATGCGTCCCGGCATGGCGCCGACGTACGTGCGGCGGTGGCCGCGGACTTCGGCTTCGTCGCGCACGCCGCCGAAGCTGATGCGCTGAAAGGGACGTCCGAGGGCATCAGCGACGCTCTGGCCCAGGCTCGTCTTGCCCACGCCGGGGGGACCGGAGAGGCACAAGATCGTGGCCTTTGACGTGCCGGTCATCTCGATCACCGCGAGGTGCTCGAGGATGCGCTTCTTCACGTCGTCGAGGCCGGTGTGGTCGTCGTCGAGCTTCTGCTGCACCTCGTCGAGCGTGGCCTTGTGGCGACGGCCGTCGTCGCCAAGGCGGCCTTCGACGGTGGTCTTCCACGGCAGCTCGACGATCCAGTCGAGGTAGTTGCGAATCACGCCTTGCTCAGGGCCGCTGGCCTGGCCGTTCAAGCGCGAGAGTTCGCGGTCGGCGACCTTGCGCACTTCGTCGGGCAGGTCGGCTTTTTCGAGCTTGTCTTTGAGCTTGTCGGCGTCGTTTTTGTCGTCGTCGCCGAGCTCTTTCTTGATGGCCTTCATCTGCTCACGCAAGATCGCCTCTTTCTGGCCCTTCTGGAATTCCTTCCGGACCTCAGAGTCGATCTTGCTGCGCACTTCGCCGGCGGTGCGCTGCTCGACGACGAGCTTCAGCACCTCTTCGATGCGAGCGCCGACGTCGACGGCGAGCAGCACCTGCACCTCGCGGGCGACGGGCAAGCCCATGGCCGCGGCGGTGCGGTCTGCCGTGCGTCCGGGCTCTTTCTCGTCGAGGATCGACTCGATGGCCCGCGCAAAGGCGCCGCCAGCGTGCTCTTTCACCTCGGCCAGCTCAGCGCGCAGCGCCTCGAGCAGACTTCCATGTTTAAAATCATTTTATTACAGGTTGATACAGAGAGGATATGACAAACGTACAATTTCACCTCTCTTTCAAGAATATATGAGTCAGAGTACGGATATTAACATGCCTACAACGGAAAATC
>JANNAY010000878.1:0-1606 GCA_031384945.1 Deltaproteobacteria bacterium | reverse complement strand
GGCGAAGATCCGGTGGGCGATCCCGATCCTGTGTGTGGTGACGGTGTCAAAAACGGCGACGAAGCCTGCGACTTTCATGGCGACGTCACCTGCAACAGCGACTGCACCGTCGGCGCTTGCGGCGACGGCAAGGTCGGCGGCGACGAAGAATGCGACGACGGCGACGCCGTGCCCGGCGACGGCTGCGACGCCAACTGCCGCATCGAGGCGCCTGGCTCGCCGACGGCGTTCTGCGGCGACGGCATCGTTCAAGGACCGGCCGAAGCCTGCGACCCCGAAGACGTCAGCGTCGGCGCCGTCGCCTGCAACGACGACTGCACGATCTCGCGCTGCGGTGACGGCGACAGCGACGGCGGCGAACAATGCGACGACGGCAACGACGTCGACGACGACGGCTGCGGCGACGACTGCGTCGTCAACTTCTGCGGCAACGGCACCACCGACAACGGCGAAGACTGCGACGGCGGCGGCAACTGCAACCTCGACTGCACCGTCGCCATTTGCGGCGATGGCAAGGTCGGACCGAACGAGGCCTGCGACACCGTCAACGCCAGCTGCGTCAACTGCTCGCTCGTCGTTCCTGCGTTCTGCGGCAACGGCCGGCTCGACGCTGGCGAGAGCTGCGATCCCGGTCTGGCCGCCTGCAACCTCGACTGCACGGAGCCCGGCTGCGGCGACGGCAAGATCTCGAGCGACGAGGTCTGTGACGACGGCGGCGTGGCCCCCGACGACGGCTGCGCTTCTGACTGCGTCTCGCTCGACGCGGCGCCCTTCTGCGGCGATGGCAGCACCGACGTCGGCGAGGACTGCGACGGCGGCGTCACCTGCAACGACAACTGCACCCTCAAAGCCTGCGGCGACGGCATCGTGAACGGCGTCGAAGAGTGCGACGGCGGCGCCCGCTGCCGCGCGGCCGGCGCCAACGGTTGCACCGTGATCCGCTGCGGCGACGGCATCGTCGACGCTGGCGAAGACTGCGACGGCACCGTTGGCTGCGCCGCCACCTGCCAGTTCGTGCCGCAGTGCACGACCTCGCTCGTCGAGGGTTTCTGCCAGATCGAGATCGCCGTCGCCGCCAACGTGCGTTCGCCGCGGCTCGTCGACATCAACGGCGATGGCCTCGCCGACCTGATCTCGGCGTCGTCAGAGCAGCAGCGCGTCTTCGTGCAGAATCAGACGGCGCCTGGCGTCTTTGGCGCCGTCACCACCATCACCACCACGCTGAGTCCGCGCTTGCTCGAGACCGCCGATGTCGATGGCGACGGCGACAACGACATCGTCGAGGGCGGCAACAACGAAAACGCCCTCGAGGTGCTTTTCAACAACGGCGCCGGCGTCTTCACCATCGGACCAGTCATCGCCCCCAACCTCGACGACCTGCGCTCGGTCGACTTCTTCGACGCCGACGGCGACGGTGACCTCGACATCCGCGCGATGGCCTTCAACAGCAACGGCACAGTGCTGCTGCGCAACACCAACGGCGGCGGCACCTACGCCCCCGACGCCAGCACCTTCGCCCTCAGCGGATCGAGTGGACCTGTCTCGGGCACCGCCGCTGACTTCGACGGCGACGGCGACATCGACATCGCCAGCGGCAACTTTCTGG
>JANNAY010000871.1:0-2790 GCA_031384945.1 Deltaproteobacteria bacterium | reverse complement strand
GTGTCGCGCAAGTTGATGGGTGAGTTGCTGTCGAGCGATCGCATGGGCGAGCTGACGCGGGCGACGCACCGGGTGATCGAGCGGGCGACCGCCGAGCCGTCGCGGCGCAACGACGTCGAGGATTTCATGGCCGGCCTCGGTGATGGGGCGGTGCTCGAGTCGCTCATCGAGGCCGTCGACGATCGCAAACAGCGCGCGGCGGCGTTGTTGCTTTTGCAGTACCTGCCGCGGCGCGAGCTGCCGGCTCTGCTGCGCGCGCTCGTGCAGATCGAAGGCGAAGGCCGCACCGCCCTCGTCGACCTCGCCGCCCGCAAGCGTCCGGCGGCAGAGCAAGTGTTCGTTGTCTTTGACGACGCCAACGCCGAGCTTGCCGCCGAGTTGTTTCGCGTCGCGCGTCGCGTCTCGGCTGAGCTGTTCGAGAGCGTGCTGCGGCGCGCCTTTGACGACGCCCGGCCGGGCATCGCGCTGCAGGTGCTGAAGCGGGTCAAGCCACCCGAGGTGCCGGTGCTGCGCGCGGCGTTGCTGACGCAGCTGCGCGATGGCGACGACACCGTGCGCGACGAGGTCGTCACGCTGTTGGCGCGGGCCCGCGATCCGGCGGCTGTCGATCACTTGCGCGACGTCGCGGCGCGCGCGCCGACGTTCGAGAAGAAGAAGGCCGCCATCGCCGGCCTCGTCGCATTTGCCGACGACAACGCCCGAGCCGCTTTGCGCGCTCTCTTCGAACACGAGACGCAGGTCGACGTCCGTGTCGTCGTCGCTGGCGCGCTCGCCACGAGCAACGACACCGCGGCGATCCCGCTGCTCGAGGCCGCCGCCAAACCTCTCTTCGCCGATCGCGCTCTCAAGGCAGCCTGCCGCGCCGCCCTCGCCCGCCTCGCCAAACGGACCGCCCCATGACCCGCGATGAAGACGACGACGACGACGCCAGCGTGCGCGAAGTGGTGCTGCAGCTGTCGCGTCTGCTTCGGGTGGCGGGGCTGCACACGCTTGACAACGACGCCGTCGCTGCGGCGCTTGAGCCGTTTCTCGCCGCGGTGGGGGCGCGCGATCTGAGCCGGGTGCAGGTCGCCGACGAGGCCGTCTTCTGCGACGGACGCCTGGTGCGTCCGCGCGGTGAAGCAGGCGAAGCGTGCGCACACCTGCGCAGGTTGTTCGCGCGACTGCGCCTCACTGACCTCTCGCTCGCGCGGTCGCTCGGCCCCACTGATGCGTTGCAACTGCTGCGCGCTGTGCAGGCGTCGAGCGCGCCGCTGGGTCCGCGCATCACCGACGCGCGCATCGACAACGTCGTCTTCAGATACGACCCCGCCGGCGTCGGCCGCGTCGCCATCGACCCGCGCCAGAACGTCGCACGCTGCTACGCGCAGCTCTTGGTCGTGACCGACGACACTTGCGAGCGCATCAAAGAAGACCGCTCGCCCGGCCTCGCGCGTGTGCGGCGCGCGATGCAGGCCTACGGCGAGGCCACCGTCGGACACGAGCATCTCGCCGTCGGCCTTGTGCGCTTCGACGGCGCCGGCGGCGGTCTCGCCGCCCACCTCGTCGCCGTCGCAACCTATGTGCTCGTGATGGGACGTCGCCTCGGCCTGCGCCGTGCGCCGCTGATGGCCGCCTGCATGTCGGCGCTGTGGCACGACGTCGGCCTCGTCGACGCCGACCTCGCCGCCGACGCTGACGACGCCGCTGTCGACGACGCGCGCCTGCGCCAACGCATCGGCGTGCGCTCGGCGCTGCATCTGTCGCGCTCGATGCCACCCGCGTTGGCCACCGACAGCATGTGCGTCGCTCTCGAGGTCGCCGCGCTGTTGGGTTCGACCGAGCCGGCGCGGGCAGCATCGACGTCGGCCGAGGCGCTGACCGCGGTGCCGTGCGCGTTCGATCAGCTGGTCGCGGGCGAAGGTGGACGCGGGCTCAGCCCCGACGTCGCGCTGCGGCGGCTGCTCGACGATCCGCGGCTCGACGCGCGGGTGCTCAAGCTGTTCGCATCGACGGTGGGGCTCTATCCCGTCGGCAGCCTCGTGCGCCTCTCGGGCGGACAGCTCGCCGTCGTTGTCTCGGTGCCGCAAGACCTCACGCTCTGGTCGCGCCCGATCGTGAAGGTGGTGCGCGAGGGCGGACGCGCCATCGACGTGCTCGTCGACCTCGCCGACCCTGGTGAAGAATTGCGCATCGTTGGCACATGTTCAGCGGTAGAAGAGAAAGTCAATGTCACGACCTTCTTGCTGGCATAAATGATCAGAGATCGCGCAGCGCGGTGCGGGCGGCGACGATGAGCGCGAGCCCCTCGGCCCAGCCAGCGGCGTCGGCGAGCGGCTGGGCCTTGTCGAGGCTGGCCCGCGCTTCGGCAGTGCGGCCGAGGCCGGCCAGCAAGTGCGCGCGGTTGTGCCAGGCTCGCGCGGCGTCGGCCGCGGCGACACCGACGACGCTGAGGGCAGCATCGAGCAGCTGCAGCCCGCCGGTGACGTCGCCATGGGCGACGGCGACGGCGGCGAGGTTCGTCAGCGACCGCACCTCGCCGGCTGCGCTGCGGGCGCGGCGGGCTTGCGCCAGCGCGTTCTGCAGCATCTCGCTGGCGCGCGCGAGCTGTTGCCCGCGGATGTAAATGCGCCCAAGATGATTCAGATTCTCCCAATAAAAGTCAACGTCGATGGTCGCTTGACCTTGAAGCACTTGAAATGCATCGATCAAGCGTTGCGCGGCGTCGCCGATGGCACCGCGCGCCTCGTGCGCCAGTGCGTCGAGCACCAGCAGTTGGGCGCGCAGCTCACGGTCTTCGGCGTCGACGAC
>JANNAY010000870.1:0-2657 GCA_031384945.1 Deltaproteobacteria bacterium | reverse complement strand
CGCTCGAGTTGCGATCCTGCACCCCAAAATTTTGGGGTCCGAGCCTGGGCGAGGGGGGCGGCGAGCGATGATGCTCGCAGCTCGATCCGCCCGTTCTTCTCGTCGACGAGACGTGTGACCAATCCTGAGCGCGCAGCGGGGGTACTGCTTCGTCAATCGCGACTTCCCCCGGTTTCGGGGGGCCAGGGGGGCCTTCAGGCGCCCGTCGCGTTACTCCACCAGCACCAGCAGCCACTTGGCGTTGGACTTGTCGACGACGGTCATGCGGCTGCCGCTGCCGAGGGCGCTCTTCAAGTTGTCGAGGCGGTCGGTCTGCACGACGACAAACTCGCGGCCCGGACGATCGGTGGCGGCGCGCAGGTCGCTCGCGTTCTTCTTGATCTGGATCTCGGAGTTCTTTGTGTAGAACGTCTCACCCTTCCAATCCATCTGGAAGGCGATCAACGGCTCGCCGGGCTTGCGCATCTCTTCGTACGTCTGGTTGAGATACCGCTGCGACCAATGTTGGCTGGTGCGCGCCCAGAACACCTGCACGGCGAAGACGCTGACCACGACGGCTGAGGCCATGGCGCCGATGACGACGCCACGGCCGGGGGCGCGGTCGACGCCGAGCATCCACGAAACGACGTCTTTGCGCGACGACTCGCCCGGACGCAAAAGCACGGCGCAGCCGACGAAGAGCAAGAGCCCGAGCGAGCCAAACAGCGCAGGACCAACGCGGTAGAACGAGGTGGTCTCATCCGCCTTCCATGCACCGATGGCCGGCAGCGGAATCGCATCGAGGGTATCGACCGGAAAGTAGTAGTCCGGCTTGTATCCCTTGTAGTGGTACGTGAAGAGGTCGATCCACTCCCACGGCTCGGCGCACAGGTCGCGCAAGAACAAGCCGCTGACGACGACGGTGACGGCGACGACGAAGCTGGCGCCGTGCGGTGACTCGGCCAGCTCGTCGAGCAGGCGGCCACACAACAGCGCGGCAGGAACGACGAAGGGCAAGATGTAGTGGTGAAACTTCGTCGTCGTGCCGGCGAAGAAGCAGAAGCTGACAAAGGCCCAGACCCAGACGAGCAAGGTGAAGCGCGACTGCTTGTCGGAAAGCTTCGTCCGCAGCGACGTGAAGGCGTCGAAGAAGGCGAGCGGCACCATGCCCGACCACGGCAACATGCCGAGGCCGATGTACTTCACGTAGTACTCGACGCCGCCGCGGTCGCCGTGGACGCCGACGCCGACGCGTCCGAACAGGTCGTAGAGCACGAAGCGTTGAAACCAGGTCTTTCGCTGCTCGTCGAGGCCGTCGAAGAAGCCCATCACGATCGGCCACGGCGCGGCGACCGCGAAGAAGACGCAGGCGCCGCTGACCAGCGCGGGGTGCAGCAACAAGCGCACGACGCCTTGCACGCCGTTGATGACGACGAGGGCGACCAGAACGACGAGGCCGCCGACAGCGACGCCGACGGGTCCTTTGGCGAGCACGCTGAGGCCGAAGCAGACGGCGGCGGCGTGAAACAGCGGGTCGCGCGCGAATTTTTTCAACAAGAAGACGCCGACGGCGCCAACGACGACAGCGACGACGCCGACGACGACTCTGACGACGCCTTCGTCCATCCCGAAAGGCGTGACGCGGTTCAAGAATTCACCGCTGCGCGCGATCTCCCACAGCTGGGGCAAGACGCAGACGGCGACGACGGCGAGCAACCACGGCGGCAGCTTCTTCTGCTGCGTCGCTTTGACGTCGTCGTCGTCGGCGAAGAACGTCGGCGCCAGCAGCAGCACCGCCATCGACGACAGCCCGACATACGGCATGTCGGTGATCGCCTGGCGCGACAAGAAGGCCCAGAACGGCGTCGTCGCCAGCGCCAACGCACCCAACACGGCCGCGCGGCGCGACCAGAAGGTGCGGGCGACGACGTAGGCCACGACGACGGTGCCGATGCCGATCAAAGCCGACGGCAAGCGGCCGAACAGCTCGACAGCGTGGGACATCGGCCCCGGCTCACCGGCGCCGAGCATCTTGTAAAACGGCGCCGTCATCCAAAAGATCAGGATGGGTTTGGAGAAGAAGTACGTGTCTTTCCAAAACGGATACAGGTAGTCGTCGCGGACCACCATTTCGCGCGCGACTTCACCATAGTTGGTCTCCCACGGGTCGAAGAACCCAGTGGATCCCAACAGCGGCAAAATCACGCCGCAGGCGACACCGACCACGAGCAACAAGGCCCAGCGGTCTCGCTTCTTTTCGTCTTCGACGTCGTGGTTCACGGCGCCGTCTCTATCACTCAGAACGGCAGCAGCCGACGGAAGCCGTGGGCCAACACCACCGGGTAGAGCATCAGGTTGCGCAGGAGCGCCACCGTCGGCGACCACGACGGCGCCTTGGTCTCCGTCGCCAACGCCGTCGCCAGCGCCCGCAGGTGCGTGGCACCAAACGGACCGCCCGCGAGGTTGTCGACGAGCTTCACGGGGATCTGCTCCGGCGACCAGGCGCCGACCCAGCCGCCGACGATGGCGCCGTTGGTGTCGGCGTCGCCGCCGCCTTTGATGGCGTGCAGCACGGCGTCGAACGTGGGCCCGAAGCGCAAGAAGCAGAAGTACGAGAACGGCACGCTCTCGAGCACGAAGCCCGACGTTCCCAATTCTTTCGCGGCGGCGTCGACGAG
>JANNAY010000866.1:0-2609 GCA_031384945.1 Deltaproteobacteria bacterium | reverse complement strand
CTCGTCAGGCTCCGCGCGCCGCTCGTATCTCGACTTCATTCGGGGCGTGCAGCTGGCGACGAGCGGCACCGGTGACGCCGTCGTGCTGGTGCCGACCTACTGGGACTACCAGCTGAAGCTCGACTGGGACACGGCCCCCGGCCATGAGCTCGTCGTCTTCGCGTTCGGCAGCGGCGACCGCGAGACGTACGTCAACGACGGCGCCGGCGGCATCGACCCCTACTCGCGCCAGAACGACTCTGACTTTCACCGGCTGTCGATGCGCTACAGCCACGGCGTCGGCGCTGGCGTCACGCACACGTTGACGACGACCATTGGCTACGACCGCGCCTTTCTCGACGAGCAGCAGGGCCTGCGGTTCAAGAACCGCGACAGCGGCGACGTGCAGCTGCGCGACGAGTGGACGTGGCGCACCACCTCGCTGCTGGGCCGCCCCACCAAGATCGTCGTCGGCGTCGACGTCACCGGCCGCGCTGACGGCTGGGTCTTCGGCGGCTTTCTCGCCGACGACGGCACCCGCGCGTTGCCCAACCCCGATCTCGACGGCGGCGTGCGCGAAAAGTTCGCGACCATGTCGACAGCGCGCGGCACCGCGGCGGCCTACCTCGAAGGCACCCTCGAGCCCCTCGATGGCGTCACGTTGGTGCCCGGCCTGCGCCTCGACAGCGTGCTGCTCGACGGCGTCAACGGCCCCGCGCTCTACGCCGAGATCGAGCCGCGCGTCGCCGGCACCTGGCAGGTCACCGATGGTCCGTGGGGCTCGCTCGTGCGCGTCGGCGCTGGACAATCGAGCCGTCCGCCCGACCCCGACGAAGTGGCCGCCGCCAAGCGCGCCGGCATCGAGCTGCCGCCGCAGCACGCGTTCTCGCTGCAGGGTGGCGTCGAGCAGGCGATGGGCGAGGGCCTCGTCTTGTCGTCGACCATCTACGCCATCTGGCGCGACGGCCTCACCGCCAAAGCCCGCGACTTTCCCGTTCCGGATCGCACCGGCACGCCGCCGGTCGTCGGCGGTGGCTCGGGCAAGTCTGTCGGCGCTGAGTTTCTTCTTCGCTACACGCTGCCGCGGCACGCTTACGCCTGGCTCACGTATTCGCTCGCGCGCCACGAGCGCTTCGACGACGACAGAGCTGGCGACACCATCACCGTCGACTACGAGTATCCGTCGAGCTTCGACACCACGCACCTGCTCGGCCTCGTCGGCCAGATTCAGCTGCCGTGGAACCTGCGGACCGGCGCGCGCTACCGCATCGCCACCGGCATGCCCAACGACGCCATCCAGTCCGGCTTGTTCGACGCCGACAGCGGCCGCTACTTGCCCGTCGCCTCGCCGAAGGGCTCAACGCGCTTTCCGCTGTTTCAGGCTGTCGACGTGCGCGTCGATTGGACGTCGACGTTCGACCTCTTCGAGCTCACCGTCTACGCCGACCTCGTCAACGTGCTGAACCTACGGGCGCAAGAGGGCACGCTCTACAACTTCGACTTCAGCGAGAGCCAGCCGCGCCTTGGGCTGCCGACGATCCCGTGCATCGGCGCCAAGGCGACCTTCTGAACGCGAGCGGCGCTGATCTTTGCTGCATGCCGTGACACCGTCTGCCGCAGTGATTTCATGACCTGCTGCCGCGCAGCCGACGGTTCGAGTCGCGCTGCTGACGACGAGCAGGACGGAGGCAGCGCATGAGGCATCCCAGCGCCACGATGGAATTCGATGCACTTGCTGCTGCGTTGGAAGCGCGGATCGCAATCAAAGCTGTGCGAAAAACCCGGGCACCCGACAACGAATCGTTGGTGCTCTACGTCTACACGCGCACCGCCGTCTTCGACCAACTCTGGGACCCGATCGTCGAGCTCGCCCGCGGCCTCGTGCTCGATCACGCGAACAGGCGCGTGGCCGCGCGGCCGTTTCCGAAGTTCTTCAACCACGGCGAGCGCTCGACGACGCCGCTGCCCGACGAGCCCTTCGAAGCCCACGAGAAGCTCGACGGCAGCCTCGGCATCGTCTTCTTCGACGACGCTGCGAACGATGGCGCGGGGCGTTGGCGCTGCGCGACCAAGGGCTCGTTCATCGCGGCCCAGAGCGCCTGGTGCGAAGCGTGGCTGGCGGCGCGCGACCTCGGCGTGCTGCAAAAAGGCGCGACTTACTGCTTCGAAATCATCTACACAGATAACCGCATCGTCGTCGACTACGACTTCGAGGGCTGCGTCTTGCTTGGCGGCTACGACGCAGACGGCGTCGAGCTGTCGCGCCCACACATCGAGGCGCTGGCCACGGCGTTGTCGACGAGAGCCGCCCGCATCAGCGTCTACGCCTCGCTCGACGACGTCAAAGCCGCCGCCGCCGAATTCGACGCCAACGACGAAGGCTTCGTCGTCCGCTTTGCATCAGGATTTCGCGTCAAGATCAAAGGATCTGAGTACCTGCGAATTCACCGACTCGTCAGCCGGGTCACGCCCGTCGCGCTGTGGGACTTGCAGAACGAGGGTGGTTCGTTCGAGGCGATGCGCCGCGACATCCCCGAAGAATTCTGGACCGACTTCGACGCCATCCGCGCGCTCTTGCACCAGCGCTTCGACGCCGTCGTCAAAGAGGTAGAGGCCGTGAAGGCGCAGTG
>JANNAY010001220.1:0-8239 GCA_031384945.1 Deltaproteobacteria bacterium | reverse complement strand
GGCGTTCGTGCTCTCCGCCTTTGGCCTGACGATCAACACGATGACGCTCGGCGGTCTCGCGGTCGCGATCGGCGAGCTCGTCGACGACGCCATCGTCGACGTCGAAAACGTTCACCGTCGCCTGCGAGAGAACCGCGCCGTGGCGGCGTCGGGGGGCTCGCCAAAGAGCCCGCTGCTCGTCATCTACGAGGCGTCGTCTGAGGTGCGCAACTCGATCGTCTTCGCCACCCTGCTCGTCGTCCTTGTCTTCGTTCCGCTGTTTGCGCTCGGCGGCATCGAGGGACGGCTCTTCGTTCCTCTGGGCATCGCCTACATCGTGTCGATCCTCGCCTCGCTGGTCGTCTCGCTGACGGTGACGCCGGCGCTCTGCTCGTTCTTGCTGGTCAGAGGAGCGAAGGGCCCTGCGGCGGAGCGCGACGGCTGGCTCGTGCGCATGCTCAAGCACAACCAAGAGCGCGTCCTCGGCGTCACGCTGAGCCACCCCGGCGTCGTCATGGTCGGCGCCGCCGTCCTCGTCGTCGTCGCGGCCGCGACGGTGCCGTTTCTCGGTCGTGAATTCCTGCCGTCGTTCAACGAGGGCACCGCGACCATCAACGTGACGGCGCCTCCGGGCACGTCGCTCGCCGAGTCGAACCGCCTTGGCACCATCGCCGAAGAGCTGCTCGGCGCGATCCCCGAGGTGAAGAGCACCGGTCGTCGCACCGGCCGCGCCGAGCTCGACGAGCACGCCGAGGGCGTCCACTACACCGAGATCGACGTCGACTTCGTCGACGTGCTGAAAGACGGCGGCGAGCCGCGCCCGCGTGGCGAGGTCCTGGCCGAGGTGCGGCAGCGGCTCGCGCTGATTCCTGGCGTCGCCGTCAGCGTCGGCCAGCCCATCTCGCACCGCCTCGACCACTTGCTCTCGGGCGTGCGCGCGCAGGTCGTCGTCAAGGTCTTCGGCCCCGACCTCTCGGTGCTGCGCAGCCAGGCCGTCGAGGTCGAGCGCGCCATGCGCGGCGTCGGCGGCGTCGTCGACCTGCAGATCGAGAAGCAGGTGTTGATCCCGCAGGTGCGCGTGCAGGTCGATCGCGAACGCGCCAGCCGCCTCGGCGTTCGACCCGGCGAGCTCAGCGAGCTGCTCGAATCCGCCCTCGGCGGTGCCGTCGTCGGCCAGGTGCTCGACGGCCAGCGCAGCATCGACGTCGTCGTCCGCTTCGACGACGACGCCCGCGGCACCGTCGAAGGCATGCGCCGCGCGCTCATCGAAACACCGTCGGGCGCCAAGGTGCCGTTGTCGACGTTGGCCGAGGTCATCGAAGACCGCGGACCGAACCAGATCGTCCACGACAACGCCGCCCGCCGCATCGTCGTCAGCGCCAACGTCGCCGGCCGCGACCTCGGCTCCGCCGTCGAAGACATCCAGGCCGCCGTCGACGCGCTGCCACGGCCTGAGGGCGTCTACGTCACCTACGAGGGACAGTTCGAGAGCCAGAAGAGCGCGACACGCTTGATCGGGCTGCTCTCGATCCTCTCGTTTCTCGGCATGGTCGTGGTGCTGCAGGCCCACTTCAAGAGCCTGCGGCTGGTCTGGCAGGTGTTGTTGAACATCCCGCTGGCGATGATCGGCAGCGTCACCGCGCTGTGGATCAGCGGGCTGCCGTTCTCGGTGGCGACGCTGGTCGGCTTCATCACCCTGTGCGGCATCGCCTCACGCAACACGATCTTGATGATCGACCACTACGTGCACCTCGTCGAGCGCGAGGGCCAGGCGTTCTCGCGCGAGATGGTGGTGCGTGGCTCGCTCGAGCGCTTGGTGCCCGTGCTGATGACCGCGTTGACGGCGGGCCTCGCGCTCGTGCCGCTCGCGCTGTCGGTCGGCGCGCCGGGCAAAGAGATCTTGCACCCCGTCGCCGTCGTCATTCTCGGCGGCCTCATCTCGTCGACGGCGCTCGACATGCTTGTCACGCCCGCCGTCTTTCTGCGCTTCGGTCGACCGGCGCTCGAGGCGCTGGCTGCCCGACGACACGCAGCCGATCCCTTCGCTCCCGTCACCGCCCCGCCCGCTGAGTAGTTGAAAGGACACGCCATGAAGAAGTCTGTGTGCAGCCTCTTTGCTCTCGCCGTCGTCGCCGTCGCCGTGCCGGCGCTTGCGCACCAGGGCCACGACCACCACGACAAGCCGGCCGAGCCCGAGCACAAGACGGGCGAGCACCCGCAGCCGCACGGCGGACAGGTCTTCGTGCTCGACGCCACCGACCACCTCCACGCCGAGGTCGTCTTCGGCGAGACCGGCTTGCACCTCTGGCTCTACGACGCCGACATGAAGCCGCTCACGCCGCCTGCCGACGCCAAGGTGACGCTCGTCGTCGGCAAAGAGGTGCGAAAGCTCGACCTCAAGCTGATGGAGAAGTTTGGCGACAAGCCCGACGCGCACCTCGGCGTCGACACCGCGTTGCCAAAGGACGGCAAGGTCGCCGCTGTCTTGCAGCTCACGTTCAACGGCAAGCTGCGCAGCGGCCGCGTGGAACGCACCCAGCCGGTGTCAGCGACCGCTCCGACGACGCCGACGCCTGCGCCGCCGACGATGCCGACAACGACGACGCCGACAACGACGACAACGACGAAGACGCCCGCGACGACCCATTGACCTCTTCACGACAGGACCCCCCGATGCAGATGCGCTTCCTTTCCGCAGCAGGCCTCGCGCTTGCCACTGTCTTTGCCACCGCCTGCGACAAGCCGCCGACGCCGACGCCGACGCCGCCGAAGCCAGAGATGGCGATGCCGATGCCCGCGCACGACGACGGACGCGGCGCCCACGAAGGCCACGGCGTCGTCGCTGGCTACACTTGCCCGATGCACCCGGAGGTCCACGCCGATCATCCCGGCAAGTGCCCGAAGTGCGGCATGGACCTCGTGCCCGTCACCGCTGCGGCGAGCAGCAAGAAGTTCGACGTCGTCGTCACCACCGCCCCGCCGCCGGAGGCCGGCAAGAAGACGACCATCGGGCTCGAGATCGTCGACGACACAAAGGCGCGCGTGAAGGACTTCGATGTCGTCCACGAAAAGAAGCTGCACCTGTTGATGGTCTCGAAGGACCTCTCGTGGTTCGCCCACGAGCACCCAGAGCTGCAGGCCGACGGCACGATGAAGCTCGACTTCACCTTCCCGTCGGGCGGCCCGTACTCGCTCTACGCCGACTTCCGTCCGACCGGCGCTGCGGGCCAGGTCGTGCAAAAGCCCATCGACGTCAAAGGTCCGGCTCGTGCCCTGGTGGCGCTCACCGTCGACGATCTCGCAAAGGCGAAGACCATCGCCGGTCACCAGGTGCGGCTGAAGGCATCATCGTTGACGGCCGGCGACAGCGTGCGCCTCGATTTCCTCATCGTGAAAGACGGCAAACCGGTCACCGACCTCACGCCGTATCTCGGGGCCATGGGCCACTGCGTGATCCTCAGCCAGGATGGATCGAAGTTCCTGCACAGCCACCCCGACGACGGCGGCGGCCACGACCACGCCGCCGGCACAGCCGAGCACGCGCACCCGCCGGCGCCGGGGCAGGTCACGTTCAACACGCAGTTCCCCGGCCCCGGCCTCTACAAGATCTGGGGTCAGTTCCAGCACGGCAGCGACATGGTCATCGCCGACTTCGTCGTCGACGTCGCGGCCGGCAGTGGCAGCGCGCCGACGGTCGACGAAGTTCACCACCATTGATCAAGCACGGCGGTCGCGCGCGCGTGCCTGTTCTCGGCACCTGCTGCTCGATGCCAAAGCGCCTTACTCGACCGCGTCGACCTCGGCGGCGATGGCGACGACGATGAGGCCGCCGACGGCGCCGACGGTGGCGCCGACGCCGATGGTGCCGGCGACGAAGGTGCTGGCTCTGGGGATGCCTTCGAAGAAGGCGGCGGCGCCGCCGGCGGCCCCGCCGACAAAGCCGCCGACGCCGCCGCCGACGACGACGCCGACGACAAAGGCGAGGCCGTTGGTGCCTTTGTCGACGTCGCGTTCGACGACGCTGTCGTCGTCGACGAGGGCGCCGACCGCGAAGCCGGCGGCGGCGCCAGCGACGCCGCCCGCGAAGACGCCGCCGATGCCGCCGACTGCGACGGAGACGAAGGTGTCGCCGTAGACGTAGGCCGCGGCGACGACGTAGGCGGCGGCGGCGAAGAGGCCGACGACGCTGACCACGGGGACGCCGACGAAGTAGACGACGTGGGCGGCGTCTTCGGCGGCGCGGTCTTCGTCGTCTTTCACGTGTCGACACGGATCGAGCAGCGCGGCGGGTTGGTGGTCGCCGCACAGGGCGCTGCCGAGCATCCAGCGGTCGCGGGCCCGTTCGCGCACGGCCTGTTGGAGCAGCGGCGCGAACAGCGCACGCGGCGCCGTGCGCGCGGCCACGAGCGCGACCGGCGAGACGCGGGCGCGCCCGTCGTCGTCGTCGTGCAGCAGGCCGCGCGTCGTCAACAGCTGCGGCTGTCGCGGCAACAGCGTGGCGAGGCAGCGTCCACGCTCGCGCACCGTGAGCGCCGCGTCGTCGACGAAGTTGTGGCGCAGCTCGTCGATGGCCGGCGTGCCGAGCCGGCACACCGCTGCGGCTTGCGCGTGCACGGGCAGGGTGCGCAACACGGCGTCAACGTCGATGAGGTGCTCGTCGATCGCTGCCTGGCAGGTGGGTGCTGGCGCGAACACCCACTCGGGCGCATCGTCGGTGGCCGCCGCCAGCCCGGCGATGAAGTCATCGCAATCGCTCGCCGTGGCGCTGGCGGTGAGCAGGAACAGCAGCACGGGCATCGCACGGTGACCTTACGGCACACCGCGCGATGGCGCAGCGACTCGTTCGCAGGCGCCGTCGACGACCGACGGCCGCGGCAAAAGACCGTGGACGGGCTTGTCGTCAACGCGGGGACGTCGGAAAAGGCGGGCATGTTGAAGCCCATTCTTCTTGCCCTCGTCGCCGCGGCGACCCTCGCTGGCGGCGCGCTCGCCGCAAAAGCCACCGAGGTGCCGTTGTTGAAAACGACATGGACGCCGGCTGAGCTCACCACCGGCTGTGAACAAGCAGAGAAAAACACCGACGCCGCGCTCAAGGCGCTGGTCGACATCCCCGACGCGAAGAGAACGTTCGCCGACTCGTTCGTGGCCTACGACCGCATCGTCGGCGACTACATCGAGACCGTCTCGCGGCTGCAGTTCATGAAAGACATCCACAAAGACGCCGCCGTGCGCGACGCTGGCGCCGCCTGCGAAGAACGCGCCGGCAAGTACATTGTGGCTCTGTCAGCCCGCAAAGATTTGTACACAGCCATGAAGGGCTTTCAAGACAACATGGGCAAGACCAGCAAGCTCGACGCCCAGGCGGCGCGGCTGGTCGAGCTCACGATGCTCGACTTCAAGAAGAGCGGCCTCGGCCTCAGCGACGCCGACCGAGCGAAGCTCGTCGAGATCCGCTCGAAGCTGACCGAGCTGCAGTCGAAGTTCTCGAAGAACCTCGGCGAAGACAAGTCGAGCTTCACCGCGAAGAAAGACGAGCTCAAAGGCCTGCCCGAAGATTTTATCGCCGGCCACGTTGACCCGAAGAAAAAAGATCTCTTTATTCTGACGACCAAGTACCCAGATTATTACCCGATCATGGAGAACTGCCAGATCGAGGCGACCCGCAAAAAGATGGAAGTCGCGTTCATGAACCGCGGAGGACCCGAGAACCTCAAGCTGCTCGATGACGCCATCGTGCTGCGCGCCCAGGCCGCCCACCTGCTCGGCTACAAGAACCACGTCGACAACGTCGCCGAAGACCGCATGGCCAAGAACAGCGACACCATCGGCGGATTTCTCGCCCGCATGAAAAAAGGCCTCGAGCCCGGCCTCGCCAAACAGACGGCCGACATGGTCAAGCTGAAGGCCGCTGAGACGAAAAAGGCCGAAAAAGACACGGTCATCAACGGCTGGGACTGGCGCTACTACCTCAACCAGATCAAGCAGCGTGACTTCGCCATCGACGACGAGGTCGTGCGCGCCTACTTTCCCGCTGACAAGGTCTTGTCAGGCATGTTCAAGGTCTACTCTGACCTGTTCGACATTACGCTGAACGAGGTCAAAGGCGCCGAAGTCTGGGCTGATGGCGTTCACCTCTACGAGATCAAAGACAATGCATCGAAGAAGGTGATCGCGCGCTTCTACATTGACCTCTACCCGCGCGACGGCAAGTACGGCCACGCCGCCGAATTCACCATCGCCGCCGGCCACAATGTGTTCGACGCCAAAGGCAAAGACCTCGGCTACCGCATGCCGATGGCCGCCCTCGTGGTGAACTTTCAGCCGCCGCAGAACGGCAAGCCCTCGCTGCTCTCGATGGACGAGGTCGACACGCTCTTTCACGAGTTCGGCCACGTGATGCACGAGACGCTGACGACGGCTCGCTACACGTCGCAGTCCGGCACGCGCACGGCGCTCGACTTCGTCGAAGCGCCCTCGCAGATGCTCGAGAACTGGGCCTTTGCGCCCGAGGTGCTCGCCCTCATCAGCGCCGATCCGAAAGACCCGAAGAAGCCGCTGCCGCCCGAGCTGGCGACGAAGCTGCAGGCCGCGCGCAAGTTCGACGCCGGCGTGAAGTACTCGCGCCAGGTCTTTCTCGGCAGCTTCGACTTCAGCATCCACACCGTCGACAAGGCCAACTCTGACGCCGTCGCGCGCAAGACGTGGACCGACATCATGAAGTTTCCTGAAGACCCCGCCGAGCACTTCGCCGGCACCTTCGGCCACATGATGGGCGGCTACGAAGGCGGCTACTACGGCTACCTCTGGTCCGAGGTCTTCGCCGCCGACACGTACACGCGCTTCCAAAAAGAAGGCGTGCTCAACAAAAAGGCCGGACGCGCCTACCGCGACCTCGTCATCTCGCGCGGCCGCACCGTCGAGCCCAACGTGCTCTTGAAAGACTTCCTCGGACGCGATCCCAACGAGCAGGCGTTCTTGACGTTGCTCGGCATCCAGTAGGGCCGCGCGTCACCCGACCCGATGAGGTCTCTGCCCGTCGGCGACGCGATCGCGATGGGCGGGGACCTCGCTTTGTGCGCCATTCCAACGCTGGGACGTCGACGTGCGCGAAATTGCGCGCCGCCCAGCGCCATCTCGCGCAAACAGCGCGTCACACGGTCCCCGCACCCCCGTGCGATCCCGTCGTGCTGCGCCGAACTGAACCACGTGACCGGTTTGTGGCGGAATGGCATCGCAATTGCTGATTGTGGCGCCATGACGTCTTTCTCCCAGCGTTCGATCCGCTTCTTCGCCTGCTTCGCCCTCGGCGCCGCCGCTGCCGGCTGCGGCGACGACCTTGTCGATGTCAGCGTCGGCGCCGTCGGCGTCGTCGAACAAGCCGCGCTCAACGACAACGTGCTCGAAGACGGCGAAGAGTGCGACGACGGCAACGCCACCAACGGCGACGGCTGCAGCGCCGCCGGCGTCGTCGAGAACGCGCCGCTCTGCTCGAACGGCGACGAAGCCACTGTCACGATCGGCAGCGCCGGCACAATCGTGAACGGCTATTGGCCCGGCGGCGCCAGCGCCGCCCGCGGCGCCACCTCGGTCACCGTCGGCGCCCGCGCCGGCGCCGCCGTCGACATCGCCGTCGGCGACCTGCTGCTCGTCGTGCAGATGCAGGGCGCCGAGATCAACACCGGCAACGCCAACCAGGTGAACGATCCGTACGGCGACGGCGTTGGCGGCCTCGACCGCGCCGGCCACCTCTCGGGCGCCAACTTCGTCGCCGGACGCTGGGAGCGCGTGCGCGCCACAAACGCCGTCACCGGCGCCGGCGGCACCCTCAACTTCAGCGGCACCGGCCCCGGCGGCGGCCTCAACTTCGCCTACGTCAGCGCCGCCACCGCCGCCGGCGTCGGACCCCGCCGCTTTCAAGTCGTGCGCGTGCCCGAGCCCGAGGTCTTGAACGTCAACGCGAGCCTCGTGGCCCAGCCGTGGAACGGCAGCACCGGCGGCGTCGTCTCCGTCGCCGTCGCCCGCTCGCTCAACTTCGGTGGCGGTGCCATCGACGCCACTGGCCGCGGCTTCCGCGGCGGACAGGGCACGACCAGCAACGACAACAACCAGGGGCAGAACGGCTTCCCCGGCGAAAAGGGCGAAGGCATCGTCGGCAACCCCGCCCGCATGCGCGACGTCACCGGCGTGCTCGCGGCGCAGACGGCCACGTACCCGACGGCGAACGAGGGCGTCGGCGCCCCCGGCAACGGCGGCGGCGGTG
>JANNAY010000692.1:0-3964 GCA_031384945.1 Deltaproteobacteria bacterium | reverse complement strand
CTCCACTCAGGACTGGGGTGCAGCACGCCGTCGTCGATGGTGAGGCCGGCGTCGTTGCGGGTCTCGACGGGACTGAACATCGAGTAGCTGTCCCAGCCGCCCTCGGCGACCCAGTAGACGAGAAAGCGATCTTCGTTGGGTCCGCCGGCGCCGCCTTCGTCTTGCGCGCGGGCAGCGGCGAAGCCCCAATCTGACGACGTGCCGGGCACGCCGTGCTCACGGAAGAAGCCCAGCCACTCCATCACGCTGACGGTGGCGGTGGCGGCGGCGGTGTTCTGCAGAAAGCCGCGGCGCTTGAGGTTGTTGGAGTTGAACAGGTTCTTCATGGGGCACCTCCACCATCGTTCTCAGGTGTGGGTCGGGGTGGGTGGGTGAAGGACGGGGAGAAGAGGACGGCGCGGAAGACGTCGTGGAAGTGGCCGTCGCCGCGGTCGATGGCGTCGTAGATGTCTTGGTAGACGGCGCGTTCGTCGAGGTCGTGGCGCAGCAGGCGTCCGAAGGCGAGCTGGAAGTGCGCGTTGGCCATGCGCCGCGCGAACGCCTCTTTCTTCACGGCGACGAGCGAGAACGCCTCGAGGCCCTGACCGCGGAAGGGGTAGTCGGCGACGAGGTTGTTGTCGCTGTCGTCGATGGCGCGGCCGTCGTCGAAGGCGTCTCTGAAGTTGCCGTCGTCGTCCCACTTCTGCCGCTGGTGTGAGAGGGGCGTGAGCAGGCGGTGGCACGAGAAGCAGATCGACGCGGGGTCGACCGTCGACGACGCCGTGGCCGTGGCCCGCGCGTCGAGGGCCTCTTGCGGCACGTCGAAGACCACGCCCATGAAGCCCGTGAGCACGCGCGCGGCGTAGTTGTAGTGGGGCAGGCCGGGCTTGCCCTTGATGTAGCCCTTCATCGTCAGCACGCCGGTCTGGCCGTGGCTGCTGTCGCGGGCGACGCGTTCGCCAGCGTCGTCGACGGTGTAGTCGGCGGTCAGCACCTCGCGCAGCGGGCGATCGTTCTTGGCGATGAAGCCCCAGAGGCGCGCCGGCTCGTCGCCGTCGGGGGTGCCGTCGAACTCGAGGATCTCGCGCACCTTCTGCTGGTACGTGGCCTCGTGCTCGGGGCTCGCGAGCCACTCGTCGATCAGGTCGCCACGCGAGAGCTCGCCGACGTCGAAGCGGCCGAGCTCTAAGGCGGTGGCCGGACGATCGAGCAAGAGCAGAGCGCTCTGGTTGGCGAGCAGCCGCTCGCGCAACGCGTCGCCGTCGTGGAGGTCGTCGAAGCTGCCGGCGCGGGTGAAGACGAAGTCGGGGTGGTGCAGGATCGCTTCGCAGACGCCGCCCCAGGCGCGGGCGCGGCTGGCTTCGAAGCCGTCGAGGTCGACGAGCACGCCGTAGAGGCCGTCGGCGTCGAAGGTCGACAGCACAGCGCCGGCGGGCCGCTGCAAGATGCGCTGCGCGAGCAGCTCGATTTGGCCGCGGGCGTCTTGTTCGCCGGTGGCGCTGCCGTCGGTGGTGCCGGGCAGGGGGCCTTCGATGCTGAACCTGTCGACGACGAGGTTGCGGTCGCCGCCGTCGCCGGAGTCGTTGGTGAACGAGACGAGGATGTTGTGCTCGCCGGCGCCGTCGGCGCGGCCGACCATGACGACGTCGGTGAACACGTCACGGGCGCCGAGCACCTCGACCTCGTCGACGACGGCGCCGTCGAGGCGGACTTCGACGTTGGGCGGTCCGGCGCCGTTGGGTTGGGGGGCGACGCGCAGCGTGAAGCGATAGTCGCCCGACGTCGGCAGGGTCACCTGCGCGCTGATCGAGCTCTCGTTGCAGAGGTTGACGTCGGTGGCGCCAGGTCCGGGCAAGCAGCCGAGACCGAGGTAGGTGACGTCGGGGCCCTCGGCCTCGAACGACGACGTCGCTGGCGGCGGCTCGTTGGCGATGCTGCCGTCGACGTCGAGGCCGGCGAAGGGGCCGGTGCCGTCGGCGACGGCGCGGCCGCAGACGTCTTCAGCGAGGATGTCGAGGCCGGCGAGAAACTCAGGCGTCGCTTGCCGCGCCGGCACGAAGGTGGCGATGAAGTCGACGCCGCCGAAGAGGGCGATGTTGGCGCTGAATTCGTCGACGCCCTCGCGGACCCAGTCGTCGTCGAAGGCCTCGAGCACGCGGCCGCGCAGCTGGTTGTAGGTGAGAAACGTGTTGTCGTAGTCGGTGATGGCCGGCCCCTCGTAGGGCAAGAGCAGCTCGGGCGGAAAGATCTCATCCGGCGGAGTCGCGGCGCCGCCGTCGACGACCTCGAGGTCGCAGGCCAGCTGATCGATCAGGTCTTTCTCGGCCTTTGTCCACGCCGGGCCGCCTTGCGGCATCGACTCGTCTTCGACGCGAAAGATGGCGGTGCCGGCTTTGCGATCGAGAAAGCCACCGCTGCGCAGGCGCAAGAACGTGGCCGCGGCTTCGCTGTTGCCGGGCAGCGACATGCGCATGAGGCGTCCACTGTCGTCAGCGTGGCAGGCGATGCAGCCGCCGCTGTCGCGCTTCATCAGCGGGTAGACGCCGTCGACGAAGCGCTGCTGCACCTCGTCGAGCGAGTGCTCGCCCGGCGACACGGTGCACGGCGGCAGCACCGACGGCCCCGGCGGCTGCAGCTTCGGATCGCCCGTCACGGTCTCGGGGCAACCCGTTCCGATGGCGACGACGACGACGGACGCGGCCGCGACGACGAGGGAGAGCTTCTGCATGCGCGCAGCCTAAACGTGATTCGTTCGATCCGCGCAGCGGAGACACGTGGGGCAACGGGAGGATCCTCGACGTCGTCTCGCGTTGTCGCGCGCGGCTGGGGACTCGAGGCAACACAAGTGGGGAGCCAACACCGCAGGTGTCTCGCGCAGCGCCGCCGAAGTTGTGGAGCGGACTCTACAAACGTCGACGTCGGCGGCGCTGCAACGCGGCCATCGTGCGTGGCATGAAACTCGGAAGAAGGTCCCACCGCACTCGTCGTCGACGCCTTCGTTGCTCTGTCTCTCTCTATTTTTTTCGCGCGGAGCTCGGATGCCTCAGACACGCACAACGCGCGTCGCTCTCGTGGTCCTCTGCTGTCTCGTCTCCATCGTCGCCGCGGGCTGCCCCGACGACGTCGACGGCGCGTGCCCCACGTGCGTCGTCGACGATCCAGCGCCGCCACCGCCGGTCGATGCGGGTTGCGCTGAAGCCGTCGCCTGGTTCGAACAAGAGGCCTGGCCGCGCGTGTTCTCGACGTGCGCGGGGTGTCATGTCACCGGCGGACAAGCCGACGGCACGCGCTTTCAATTGCAGCCCGCGACGATCCCCGACTTCGCGCGCATCAACATCAATGTGCTGAAGGCCGTCAGCGCTCTCGAGGTCGCCGACGGTCGCTTGTTGTTGTTGAAGCCCACGCAGCGCGTCGCCCACGGCGGCGGCGAGGTCGTCGTCGTTGGCTCTGACGACGAGCTGGTGCTGCAAGAGACCATCGACCTTGTGCAAGACGTGCTGTGTCCGATCACGCCGAAGCCGCCCGAAGGGCTGACGCTGCTGTCGCCGCTGGCGACGTTGCACAAGGCGTCGGTGCAGCTCGTCGGCCGCGCCCCCACCTACGAAGAGGTCGCCCTCGTCGAAGGCGACGGCGACGACGGCCTCGTTGACGCTGTGCAAGCGATGATGCGCGAGGCCGCCTTCGACGAGCGCGTCCGCGAATTCTACGGCGACGTCTTCTTGACCGACGGCTTTCGCGCCAACAACGCCGTCGGCAACAGCGGCAGCATCGTCAACGGCGACAACTTCAGCGGCGCAGACGACCACGTCGCCTACTTCGGCGGCGAAGACTACGACTGGCGATCGTGGCCCAACGGCGAAGGCATCGAGGTGGTCGAGGCCCTCGCCCGCGAGCCGCTCGAGTTCTTCGTCAAAGCCGTGCGCGAAGATCGTCCGCTCACCGACGTCGTCACCGCGCGGCACCGCTTGTTGAACGCGTACTCGGC
>JANNAY010000685.1:0-3322 GCA_031384945.1 Deltaproteobacteria bacterium | reverse complement strand
AGAGCCGAAGACGCTGCCGACCGCGCCGTCGCCGCCGCCGCCGCCGCGTCCACCGATCAGCTGCAAGATGCCCTTGCCGGCGATTTCGCCGGCGATGGCGTTTCTGTCGCCGATGCCGCCGTTGCCGCCGCCTTTGCCTTTGCCGCCGCCGCCGCCTTTTTCTTTGCCTTCGCCGTCGCCAGCGCCAGCGCCCTTGCCCTTGCCGTCATCGACGGGGACAGCTGGACCGGTGTTGGTGCCGACGTCGACGGGCTTCGGGGGAGGCAGCTTGACCTCGACCTTCGGCGGGGCGATGCGCTCGACGAGCTCTTTGAGGTCATCGAGCGTCGGCGGCGCTGGCGGCTCGGTCACCTTGATGAAAATACCGAAGGCGAAGTGCACGAGAAACGACGCCGTCAGCACGGCGGTGAAGATCGGCTCGACCGACTTGATGAGCCCGCCGCGCACTTCGGCGGGCATCTCGGGCACCGCGGCAACGAGCGGAGCGACGACGAAGTGGAAGAGCACCGTGATTTCGGCGCTCAGCTTGACGCGCCCCTTCGAGGTGTCGGCCAATGCGATGCGGTAGTGGCCCTTGGCGTCTTTTGTGGAGGCGGCCTTGAGCTGGGCGAACTCTTTCTTGCCCTCAGGGCTCTCGACCCGACCCTGCATCTCGTCGTCGAGCACGAGCACGTAGCCGTCGCTGCCGTGGTCGAAGACCGTGACCGTCTTTGGCAGGTCAGAAGCGGCCAGCACGAAGGTGTTGGTGTCAGCGGTGCCGAACGTGATGGGGCCTCGGGTGCGCAGGATGCGCTCTTCGATGACCCGCACCCCCTGGATCACGCCCACGCGCAGCACGCGCTCGCCAGCGTTCGCAGAAGTCGGTTTGGTGGTCTCGGCCATGGCGGTCCTCACAGGCTCACAGGCGGGTCACAGGGCTCAGCTCTGGTCGACACCAACGGTCGGGAGCGGGTTCCGTCCTGCAGACAAAGCAGGTCTGTGACCCCTGAACGAAAGGCTAGTCGGGCTTGATGACAGCAAAGCGGAAGTCGGCGAAGCCGGACTCGCCGCAGGTCACGAGCACCTCGGAGAGCACGCGGTACGGCGTGTCTTTGTCGGCGAGGATGACGACCTTGCCGTCGGCTTTTTTGCCGTCGCGGACGGCACCGACCTCTTTGAGCTCTTTTGCGCGACGCAGGGCGTCGCGAAGGGGCGCGATGACCCACCCATTGCTGGCGGGGTCTTTGGCGCTGTCGGGCACCCGGTAGGTGGTGGCGTCGAGCTCGACGACGGGCTCGGAGTTCACAGCGATGCGCGGGACGTTGTCGAGCAGGACCTGCTGGCCGTTGACGAGGCGCTTCATCTTTGGGCCCGTGATCATGACGATGGTGGTCTCTTGGACCTCGCCACAGCCGTCGCGGGGAGCAGTGCCGCTTTCGCGCTCTTTGATGCCGCTGCCGGGCTCAGGCCGGCAGACAGAGCGAGGGAGCTCGATCGAGCTGTCTTTGACCTCGATGGGGTTCGTCGCGAACGTCTTCAGCAGGTAGACGAGCAGCAGCGTGACGGCGTCGGTCAGAGACGTGATCGACAGCGGCGGCGTGTGAATGGGCTTGCGACGACCGCGCGAAGACTTGCGCCGCACGGGGGCAGCAGCACCCTGGGGCCAGCCGGCGTAGGGCTGCGTGCCATCAGAGACATTGGGATCGGCCACGGCGTCAGCCCACCACGCCGGCGGCGAAAGCGACCGCGGGGAAGAGAATCTTGCCGTCGGAACTCTTCCGCGCGGCGTCCATCACGCGGACGATGACTTCGTAGGGGACATTGCCGTCGGCGGAGACGATCATGGTCTCTTCGTCGGGGAACGTGCGCTTGATCTCGATGAGCTTCTGCTGGAGTCGGCTGTAGTCGTAGTCGATCGACTTCTTGCCCGATGTCGACGTCTTCTCGACCTTCGTGATCAAAGGCTGACCCGGGCGGCTCTCGGCGTTGCCGTCGAGAGTGGCGCCGGACGCGCCGATGTTGAAGCCATCGGCGAGCACGAAGACGGTGAGGTTGAGCGTCGAGGCGTTTTCAGGAGGCGTGACGCCGCCGCCGTCGCCGGTGTTGCCGCCGCCGATCTGGGGCGCCTGCACGTTCAGCATGGCGAGCTGCGTCCACGCCGTCATCGCCAGGATGCTCAGAATCAGCATGAACATGATGTTCAAGAACGGAGTGACGTCGAGATCCAACGGGTCATCGTTGTGCTCGTTGTTGTGGCTGCGTTCGGACGGCTTGCGCTTGGCCATGTTTCCTCAGCGGTGCAGAAGGAGAGCGACGTCGACCCAGGCCTCGCGGCCTGAGCCGTAGACGACTCAGCCTTCAGCGTTGCTGTCCAATCCGCCCTTGCCGCGCGTGATGAGCAGGTTCTCGAGCTTCACCGAGTACATGTCGATCTCGTCGGTGATCTTCTTGATCATGCCGGCGAGAAACATGTGCGCGAAGAGGGCGGGGATGCCGACCATCAAACCGAAGGCTGTGCAGTTCATGGCTTCAGCGATGAACTCGGTGAGGATCTGCGACTTCTGCGCGGGGTCGGCCTTGGCGACGGCGCGGAAGGCGCCGATCAAACCCATGACGGTGCCGAGCAGCCCCAGCAGCGTCGACAACGACGCCAGCGTCGCCAGCGAGCCTGCGCGCTTGGTGAGGTTGGGCATGACCTCGAGGGTCGCCTCTTCGATGGCGTTTTGAATTTCGATCTCGCCCTTGTTGGCGCGTGTGAGACCAGCCTTGATGACCTTCGGCAGCGCGGCGTTTGGCGCGGCGTTGCAGAGCTTGATCGCCCTGTCGATGTTGTTCGCCATGACCAGCTTTTGAATCTGGGCCATGAACGCAGCACCGTTCAGGTTGTAACGGAACACCACGAAGATGACGCGCTCGATGGCGATCGCCATGACGAGGAACGACACGAAGGCGATGGGCACCAGCCAGAGCCCACCCTCTTTGAAGAACCGAATCACCGCATCCATGTCATGCCTCCAAGCCAACCTAGAAACCAAGGGCCGCACATTGACAGCAACGGGGCCAGAAAGAAAAGGCGCTGTCGACGTCGACAGCGTTTGAACGAAGCGCGTCTCTAAAAGGGTTGTTGCTCCACTGAATCGACCACGCGTTGCTTCAAGTCCTCACGACGCTCGAGGTCGGCGAAGTTGAGGTTGGTGCGGGGCAGGATGAAGAACGCTTCGGGCTTTTGAATGTTTCCGTCGATGACCATGTCATCGAGGGTGATCTTTTTGCGGGCCTGCGCCTGTGCGGGGGCGGCGGCGAAGAGGCCGATGGCGCCGACGATGCTGGCGCCGACGACGAC
>JANNAY010000677.1:0-6515 GCA_031384945.1 Deltaproteobacteria bacterium | reverse complement strand
GTCGTCGTGCCACATGCTCACCTTCCTGGCGATCGCGTCGAAGAAGCGGTTCGTCGTCGACAGCTACGACGACGACGCCACGGCCGTGATGGAGAAGAACGCGGACGGCAAGATGGCCGTGACGAAGGCGACGCTGCGGCCGAAGACGACGTTCTCGGGCGAGAAGCAGCCCACCGCGCAGGAGTTGGCGCACATGCACCACACCGCGCACGAGGGCTGCTTCATCGCGAGCTCGGTGAAGACCGTCGTCGACGTCATCATCAGCGCGTGATCAGCGGCTGAGCGTCGTCGACAGCTCTGTCGCCGGCGTCGTCGGCTGCTGGTCGCCGTAGAGCTTCGCTTGCGGCGCGGGGTCTTGCAGCAACACGTTGCCGTCGGTGTCGGCCGAATCGGTGCGCACCGAGCACGCCGGGTTCGACTCTGCGTTGACGATGGTGCCGACCTGTTCGCCGCGCTTGACCTCGACGGTGTAGAGCTTCGCCGGGTCGACGGTCCCGACGTAGACGCAGCGGGTGCTGCCGTCGCTGTTGTCTCTGACGTCTTCGGCGAGGGCGAATTCGGCGCCGTCTTCGTCGCGGGCGACCACGTCGGCGTCGCAGCGGTTCTCGGTCTGCACGTCATCGGCGCCCGACGCCGTCGCTTCGTCGACCTCGACGGTGAGCTGGTCGTCGGGGTCTTCGACGCCGCTGCAGCAGGCGACGACGACGAAGGGGACGGCGACGACGACGAGCAGGGACTTGATGGCGACGATGGCGTTCTTCATGGCGTGCTCCGGTGTGTGCCGGGATGAAGTCCACGCGGCGCACCAAGGCGCGGAAGGCTCCAACGAAGAAGGCGTCGGCGCTGCCGGATGCGGCGTCGTCGACGTTGCGTGCGCTCTCTCACGCGCTTTCGTCGGATCTTCACGGTGGAGAACGCGAAGCCGGTGACAGCGATGTCGCGTCTCGCGTCACATGCCTCGTCGCCGCTCACTTCGTCTTCGTCTTCGTCTTCGTCTTCTTCTTCTTCTTCTTCTTCTTCTTCGTCGCCTTGTTCTTCGCCTTCGTCGTCGTCGCCGCGGGACGAGCGAAATTCCACGGCATCGTGCGCCGCAGGTGCAGTTGCGTCTCGATCCACAGCGAGCGGGTCGGGCGCGCGCGGCCGGCGACGTCTTCGTAGAGGGCGGCGACGCCAGCCGGCGAGAGGCCCGAGCGGTGGAGCAAGCGATCGACGGCGCTGGCCACGGCGGGGCCCCACCAACCCCGCGCGGGCGCGCCGAGCCACACCTCGGCGTCCATGGCGATCGAGCGTGGTTTGACGTCGAGCCACAGCGAGACGTTGGCCGCCTTCAATGACGACGACAGCCGCTGCCACCGGGCCAGCGGCGTGGCGCCGTTGACGTCGAGGGCGGCGATGGCGTCGACGGCGGCCGCGCCGATGTCGTCGAGCGCTTGCCGCGCCGCGACCTTGAAGGGCCCGAAGCGCTCGTCGTGCAACCAGCCGACGAGACGACCCAGGGGCGCGCGGCGGGGCGGACGGGCCGCAAAGAACGCCGTCGCGCCGGCGTCCGTGACGTCGTGCGGCGCGGCCAACAAGGCGCGGGCGCGGCGGACGTCGGGTCGCTCCAACAGGCGGCCGAAAAAGGGGCCGGCGCCAGCGTCGTCGACGAGAGAGAGGGCGCGGCGGCCGTCAACGACGTCGACGGACCAGCTGCCATCGACCCACCGGATCGCCAGCGGCAACGCCCGCCGCGCCGCCTTCGCCGCGGCCTTTGCCTGCACCTCGAGGCCTTTGACCCACGTCCACGCAGCGGCAGCGTCGTCGCCGTCGAAGGCGTCAAAGACGAAGCCTTCGCAGGCAGCGGCGATGGCGTCTTTGTGGGCGGCAAGGACGGCAGCGGTGCGTGCCACCCTTCGGGTGCGCGGCGCGCTGTGCAGGGCGAGAAGGCCTTGGAGATCGCTGCGGGCGGTCATCCCGCGTTTTGCCACGCCCACGCAGACGGTTGACGAGCGGCGGGGCTTGTCCCCGCCGTCGTCGTCGCCTACGCCGAAGCCGTCGACGTCGCAGGAGAAGCCAATGACCGAGAGCCAGAAGACGACGAGCCCGTGGGTTCGCATCGAAGACCTCAGCAAGCACATCGGTGAGACCGTGACCCTCAAGGGTTGGCTCGCGAACAAGCGCGGCAGCGGCAAGGTGCAGTTTCTTCACCTGCGCGATGGCAGCGGCTTCATCCAGTGCGTCATGGGCGCCCACGACGTCGACGCCGAGACCTTCGAGAAGGTGAAGCACCTGTCGCAAGAGGCGAGCGTCGAAGTCACCGGCATCGTCAAAGCCGACGACCGCGCCCCGTATTGCCAGATGGAGCTGCAGGCCAAGGCCGTCCTCGTCGTCGGCACAGCGAGCGAGTACCCGATCCAGAAGAAGGGCAAGGGCGGCGGCGACGACCACGACCCGGGCTTCTTGATGGACCACCGCCACCTGTGGATGCGCGAGCGCCGGCAGTGGCTGATCCTTCGCGTGCGCGCGACGATCATCAAAGCCATTCGCGACTACCTCGACGACCACGGCTTCTTGCTCGTCGACTCGCCCATCTTCACCAACAACGCCTGCGAAGGCACGACGACGCTGTTCTCGACCAAGTGGTTCGACGACACCGACGCCTATCTCTCGCAGTCGGGCCAGCTCTACCAAGAGGCCACCGCCCTCGCGTTCGGCAAGACCTACTGCTTCGGCCCGACGTTTCGCGCCGAGAAGTCGAAGACGCGCCGCCACCTGAACGAGTTCTGGATGGTCGAGCCCGAGGCCGCCTTCATGGACATGTGGCAGGACATGGACCTCGCCGAAGACTTCTTGTCGACGATCGTGCAAACGGCGGTGACCAAGTTCGAAAAAGAGATGGTTGAGATTCTACCGTCGACGCCCGAAGAGAAGACGTGGATGGAGGGGCACATCGCCCTTCTCAAGGGTGTGAAAGCCCCGTTTCACCGCATATCATATGACGATGCGGTCAAAGAGATCGAGAGCATCCGCGCCGAGGCCAAAGACGAAGAGCAGAAGAAGCTGCTCGACATCCACTGGGGCATGGACTTCGGCTCACCGCACGAGACCGAGCTCACGAAGCGCTACAACAAGCCCATCATGGTGCATGGCTTTCCCGCCGCGGTGAAGGCCTTCTACATGAAAAAAGATCCGAACCGCCCCGAGGTGGCGATGGGCTTCGATGTGCTCGCGCCCGAGGGGTACGGCGAGATCATTGGCGGCGGCCAGCGCGAAGACAACCTCGACCTGCTCGAGAAAGAGGTCGAGCGCCACAAGCTCGATGTCTCGACGCTCGGTTGGTACTTCGACCTCCGCAAATACGGCTCGGTGCCGCACGCCGGCTTCGGCCTCGGCGTCGAGCGCACGGTGGCGTGGGTCTGTGGTCTGCACCACGTGCGCGAGACCATCCCGTTCGCACGCACCCTCGACCGCCTCGCGCCCTGAGCCGCAGTCAGCGTCGCAGCATGTTGATGCGCCTCGATCGCCGACAGCGACCACGCGCGAAGACGACGACGACGCGGGTGCCCCGATGTAGGCCCTGATCTGGACAACCGACGACCTGAGCCGCCGGTTCGTACATCTGATCATGAGAGGTCCTCTGCCCGGCATGTCGGCGCCAGGCTTCACCGGCCGCACCCACACGGGCGAGCGGATCACGCTGAACGACTACGCCGGCCGCTACCTCGTCCTCTATTTCTACATGAAGGCGTTTTCGCCGAGCTGCATGCAGCAGGCGCGCAGCTTTCGCGACAACCACGACGAGATCAAAGCCCTCGGCGGCGACGTCGTCGGCGTCAGCATCGACCCGCTGCCGCGGCAGTGCAGCTTCGCCGCGCGCACCGGCGTGACCTTTCCGCTCATCGCCGACGAAGACCGCGTCATCTCTGAGCTCTACGGCGCCGCGCGTCCGTGGCTGCCGCTCGATCGGCGCATCACCTATCTCATCGACCCGCAGGGCGTCGTGCGCCTGCGCTTTCAGCACCAGTTTCAGATCAACCAGCACCTCGACAACGTCGTCGGCGCGCTGCGCGAGCTCGTCGAGCAGGTGCCTGTCGAGCGGCGCATTCACGGCCGCCAAGCAGCGCTCTAGCGACGACGCTCAGTCTGAAGACGCGCCCGACAAGCGACGCAGCAGCAGCAGGCCGCCGACGACGACGACGGTGACGACGCCGAGCACGACGGCGTCGGTGATGAAGAACGGGATCGTCATCAGCGCGAGGCCGACGAGAGCGAAGCTCCACTGCACGGTGACGCGCGCGTAGCGCAAGAGCGCGAGGCCCAACGTCGAGACGATGAGGCCGAGCACGAGCGCGGCCGGCGTGAAGCCCATGATGGTGCCAGCGTCGTCGGGGTGCGCCTTCGCGTCCGCCTTCTCCTCCGCCTGCGCCTGCTCCAACTGTTTCTGCAACGCCTGCAACGTCTGCTGCTGCTTCTCTTGCTGCGCGATGACGTCGTCCATGGTTCGAGCGTAACAGCCTGCAAAGACGAAACCTTCCGAGCCGTCGACAAGGCCGTCGACAAGCCCGTCGACAAGGGCAGCGTCGTCGTCAACAGTGCCGACGATGCACCCGCAGAAGCAGCTCGAAGCCACCGGCCTTCAACCGAAGTACTCGTTCGGACAGAACTTTCTCGTCGACGACAGCCACCAGAAGAAGATCGCCGAGATCTCGATCGCCTGTGCGCGTCCCGCTGAAGGACAAAAGCCGCTCGTCGTCGAGCTCGGCCCCGGGCTCGGCGCGTTGACCGGACGGCTGCTCGAACAAGGCGCCCGCGTCATCGCTGTCGAACGCGACCGCGACCTCGTGCCGATCTTGAAGAAGACCTTCGCCGCACCCATCGAGAGCGGGCAGCTGCGCGTCGTCGAAGACAACGCGCTGACGTGGCCGCTGACCGTCGAGAACGGCGTCGACGACGGCTACGCGCTGGTTGGCAATCTGCCGTACCACCACGCCGCTGACCTCTGCATGCGCTGCGTCGACGCTGTCGAAGAACGTCCTGTTGGCAGCGGGCCACGACGCATTGGCGGCGGCTGCTTCTTGATTCAGCTCGAGGTGGCCGAGCGCATCGCGAGCGGTCCGGGATCGAAAGACTACGGCGTGCTCAGCGTGCTCTTGCAGTCGCGCTTCACGACCACCCTCGGCCACAAGGTGCCGAAGGGCGCGTTCTGGCCCGTGCCCGACGTCGACGGCGGCGTCATCGTCTTGCGACCTCACGATCACGTGGCGAAAGACATCGCGTTCAACGATCTGCGCAGCGTCGTGCGCGCCGCGTTTCAGCAGCGGCGCAAGACGTTGCGCAACGCCCTCAACGGCGGACTCAAAGACAAAGACGTCGACGGCGCCCTCGCCGCAGCAGGCATCGACCCGAAGACGCGCGCTGAACAAGTCGGCGTCGACGGCTTCGAACGCCTCGCGCGCGCCCTGTTTCCCCGCTGATGTTTCCCCGCTGATGTTTCCCCGCTAGCGTTTGACGATGATCGTCGTCGTCACGCTCGCTGCTCTTGCCGTCGGCCACATCCAGCTCGACGCGCCGCTGGTGCGCTATTCGAACACACCGCGCGAGGTGAACAAGAGCTGCCCGTGTGGCGCTGGCGCCGGCGACGATCACTGCGAGAACGGCGTGCTCGACGACGACAACCGCAGCGGCAACGTCAGCACCTTCACCGCCGGCGAGACCATCACGGTGAAATTCCGCGAGACCATCGGACACACCGGCCGCTACCGCGTGTCGTTCTCGCCCGACGGTGCCACGCAAGAGCAGTTCAACGCCCACGAGCTCGTCGACGTCGCCGACCCCTCCGGCGCCGCCGGCAACACCGGCGACGGCAACGCGTGGGAGCTCGCCGTCACGCTGCCCAACACGCCGTGTGACAACTGCGTGCTGCAGCTCATTCAAGACATGGGCGGCAACACCACCAGCCCCGTCGGCGACCTGCCCAACGGCCACGACCTCTATTTTCAATGCGCCGACATCGTCCTCGTCGCCGAAGGCGAAGGCGAAGCCGCTGTCGGCGAAGGCGAAGGCGAAGGCGCAGAAGGCGACAACGACGGCGCTGGCGGCGACGGCTGCGCGTCTTCGTTCGCTGGCGCGCCGATCGCGTTGTTGCTGTTGTTGCGTCGGCGTAGCCTCCGAAGATGATCTTCGCTGTCGTCGTCGCGCTGGCTCCCTTCTCCGTCGGTCACATCCAGCTCGACGAGCCCCTCGTCCGCTATTCGAACTCACCGCGCGAGGTGAACAAGAGCTGCCCGTGCGGCGCCGGCGCTGGCGACGATCACTGTCAGAACGGCGTCCTCGACGACGTCGGTGGCCGCAACCCTGACCGCGTGACGACCTACCAGGCTGGCGCGACCGTCACCGTGCGTTGGCGCGAGACCATCGGCCACCGCGGCCGCTACCGCATCTCGTTCTCGCCCGACGGCGCCACGCAAGCGCAGTTCAACGCCAACCCGCTGATGGACACCCTCGTCGACACCGCCGGCGGCACCGGCAACGTCAAC
>JANNAY010000618.1:0-2533 GCA_031384945.1 Deltaproteobacteria bacterium | reverse complement strand
GCCGCGAGCATGAATACTATGACCACGCGTCGCAGGGTGTGCCCGGCCACATTTCCGACGCTGGTGGCAAGCTGGCCGCGTACCGGCAGCTCGCCGAAGAGGTCAGCAACGAGATCGGCGCGCGCCTCGGCAACCGCAAAGACTGCACGACGCACAGCGCGCCCCTGCCCGGCGCCGAAGAGGCCATCGACGTCGACGGCTGGATGAAAGATCTGCCCAAGCGGCACCGCTTGTCGGTCTCGCGCATGGCCTACCGACACGGCTCGCGCAGCAAGAAGATCTTGAGCGTGCTCGACGCCGACCCGCGCCAGATCGTCGACGTGTGCGCCTGCGAGCCTGTCTCTGAAGCCGAGGTGCGATCGACCGTGAAGCACGAGCTGGTGCGTCGCCTCGTCGACGTTCGGCGGCGCACGCGCCTCTCGATGGGCGCCTGCGGCGGCACACATTGCCAGGCGCGCTGCAGCCAACTGCTGCTCGAAGAAGCGCAGCTGACGCCGCAAGAGCAGCTCGTCGAGCTGCAGGGCGCGATGACGGCGCGCTTCATCGGCAAGCGTCCGGTGCTCGAAGGGGCCAACCTCGCCACCGAAGAGCTGAACCAGATGATCCACTTTCTCAGCGGCAACCTGTTGCCCGCGTTCGCCGCCGCCCGCGTGGCCTGCGACGACGACGCCGCCCGACGCGGCACCGTGGCACCCGCCGACGCGCCGGCGACGCGCGATTTTCACATCGTCACGCACATCAAAGCCGCAGTGATCGTGCCCGCAGCGCTGCCGGAGAACCGCTGATGGATGACCCGAAGCAGATCGAGGCCGACGTCGTTGTCGCTGGCGCCGGCGTGGCCGGACTCATCGCTGCTTTGCGCGCCAGACAAGCCGGCGTCTCTGTCGTCGTCGTCGGCAAGGTCGGCGGACAAGCAACCATGGCCAACAGCGGCGCCGTCGACGTCGCCGACGACCTCAAGCTTGCCGTGCCCGGTCCCGCGCTCTCGGCCCTCGATCGCGGCGTGCCCTGGGAAGACGCCGTGGCGACGACGGCGGCGCGCCTGCCTCGTCACCCGTATGCACGCCTCGGTGCTGCGCGGGTCAACGTCAAAGACGCTGTGAAGTTTCTCGTCGACAGCGTGCCGTCTCTCGGGCTCTCGACGCGGCTCGACGGCCGCAACCACGTCGTCGCCACCGCCCTCGGCACCGTGAAACGCGCCGCCGCCGTGCCGCGATCGCAGCTGCTCGATCTGGCTGAGCTGCCGCCGTCGGACGTGGTTGGCGTCGTCGAATTCAAGGATCTCGCCGGCTTCAACGCGCGTCCGATCGTCGAGATGCTGCGCTTCACCACCGGGTTGGGCTCGTCGGGGCGCGCGCCGCGCTTCGTCGAGGTCGTCGTGCCGCGCGTCTTGAGCGGCAACGATGTGTATCTGTCGAACCACGCTTTCGCGCGCGCCCTCGACGACGAAGCGCTGCGCGCGAAGTTTCTCGAGGCGCTGCAACAGAAGTTGTCGTCAACCGAGCCGTCGCCGACGCAGCTGTTGATGCCGGCTGCGTTGACGTCGGCACCGACCGCTGATCTTTTGGCGGCGGTCGACAAGAAGCTCGGCCGTCCGCTGCGCGAGCTGTTGGCGCTGCCGCCATCGCTGCCGGGCGAGCGCTTGCTGAACGCCCTGAAAAAGGCCTGCGTCGATGCCGGTGTCGTCGTCAAAGACGGCAGTCTCACAACCCCAGTTGTGAAGTCTGGCTGCGTCGTTTCGATCGATGTCGTGCGCGGTCCTGAGCGGCAGACTGTGCGCTGCAGGCAGCTCGTCCTTGCCAGCGGCCGCTTCTTCGGCGGCGGGCTCGTGCGTGATCACAGCGCGCGCGAGGCGTTGCTGGGCCTGCCCGTCGTCGTCGATGGCAATGTCATCACCGACCAGTTCATCGGCTCGTTGACCGGTGAGGGCGTCGACGCCAACCACGCCATCTTTCGCGCTGGCGTCGCGGTCGACGACGAACTCCGTCCCATCGTTGGCAAGCGCGCGGCGTTCGACAACGTCGTCTGCGCTGGCACGATCATCGCTGGCTTTGATCCGTCTCGCGATGGCGCCGCGCTTGGCGTGAGCGTCTTCACCGCATGGCTCGCCGGCGCGCGCGCCGCAGAGGGCGCCCGCACATGAAATTCGTCGCCGTTGTCATCGTCGTCGTTCTCGCCGCAAGCGGCTGCTTCGTGTTGGAGCGCGCCGATGGGCTCGCGCCGGGCACCGTGCGAGGACGCGCCGTCGTCGGCGGCGACGCCGTCGACGTCAGCGCCGTCGTCAGCGGCATCGCCCCCGTCGACAGCGACGATGGCGCCTTCGTCGTCGCCGGCTTGCCAGTTGGCGAATTCGCGCTGCGCTTGAGCGACGACGTCGACGGCGACGGCGCCATCGACCGCGGCGCCGTCGTGCCGTTCACGGTGCCCGCGCAGAGAGACGGCGCACCCGCAGGCGTCGACCTCGGCGACATCGACGTCGGCGCGGTCTTCGTCGTCAGCGGCGACGTCGTCGACGGCGACGGCGGCGGCCTCG
>JANNAY010000590.1:0-3069 GCA_031384945.1 Deltaproteobacteria bacterium | reverse complement strand
GCCGCAGCCGAGGTCGACGGCGACGCCTTCGATGGACGTGCCCGAGCGTTGCGGCGATCGCGTCCACGACTCGACGAAGTGATCGACGCACATCTCGTGGGGCTTCGCGAAGTCGGCCTCTGAGTAGGCGCGCGCCTGCGTCACGTCTTCCATCAGCTCGGGCTCGGGGATGCGTGTCGTGAGCAACATGTTGCAGCTCTACACCCTCCTGACGTCGACGGGCAGAGATGCAACAACGTTCGCGCCATGGAACTTCGTCCCACCCTCGTTGATGCCGCCGCCACCCACCGCAAAAAGGGACGCCGCGTGGCGCTGCTCGTGCGCCACGCCGAGCGCGATCACATCAGCGATCTCTCGCGCCACGAAGAAGCGATGTTGACCGTCAACGGCCACGCCTGCGCCACCGCCGCCGGCCGCTTGCTGGCATCGTCGATCGAGCACGCTGACGTCGCGCTGCTGCACAGCCCGGTGCCCCGCTGCAAAGAGACCGCGCTCGGGCTGCACAAAGGCGTCACCGAAGCCGGCCGCACAGCCCACATCGTCGGCGAGCGGCCTGCGTTTGGCGCCAGCTACTTGAAAGACACCGGCGGACTCGCCCGCGCCTACCTCAAGCACGGCAAGAACTTCGTCCGCGCCTGGTTCGACGGCGACATCGACCGCGCCTACATCGACTCCTGCGACGTCGTCGCCGAGCGCCAGCTGCAGGCGCTGCAAGAATCGCTGGCCGAGCACGCCCTCGTCGTCGCCGTCAGCCACGACTGGAACATCGCGGCGCTGAAAGAGCACGCGCTCGGGCTGCGCTTCGAAGACGCCGGCTGGCCGAAGTTTCTCGACGGCGTGGTCGCCTGGGTCGACGAGTCCCGCGGCAAAGTCATTGTCGAGTCCGTCTGAGCGTCCCTCGGCGGCCATAAGTTTGACCTCGACGATCGGCGAAGACAACGTCGGCGTGCATGGCTGCTGTCGACGCTGACGCTCAAGACGGACTCTTCGGACGCCTCGCCGTCCACCGTCGCCTCATCTCGATGGAGCAGCTGGCGGTGGCGACGGCAGAGCAGTCGCGGTCGACGCGCCGCCGCCCGCTCGGCGAGATTCTCGTCGATCTTGGGCTCATCACCGTCGAGCAGACCGAGCAGCTGCTGCAGCACCAGCGAGAAGTGCTCGAGCGCCGCGCCAAAGACGAGCGCGAGCGCGCCTCGATCGCCCAGGCCGTGCGTCCCATCGATCTCGGCGCGGCGACGTCTTCACCGTCGGCGACACGGGCGCAGACGTTGGCGCTGTCGATCGACGTGATCGAAGACCTCAAGGCGCAGGCAGCCATCTTGCCGACGCACCTGCCGGTAACGGTGACGTCGCGCACCATCGATCCGCTGGCCGAGGCGCGGGCGTGGGCGACGTCGGTGCTCGCGGCGGCGGTGACGCAGCACGCCTCCGACGTGCACATCCACGCCGACGAGCCCGTGCGCATGCGTCGCTTTGGCCAGCTGTTGCCAGTGACCGCGCAGCCGCTGCCGGCGGCGTTGACGTCGTTGGCGATGCGGGCGCTGCTGCCACTGGCCGAGCAGAAGAAGCTCGAGGCAGCCGGACAAGTCGACTGCGCCCTCAGCGTCGCCGGCGTCGGCCGCTTTCGCGCCAACGTCTACAAGCAGCTGCGCGGCACCGACGGCGTGTTTCGCGTCGTCAAGTCGCGGCCGCCGACGTTGGCTGAGCTGTCGCTGCCTTCATCGTTGGCGCGGCTGACGACGTTTCACCAGGGCATCGTGTTGCTGACCGGACCGGCGTCCTGCGGCAAGTCGTCGACGTTGGCGGCGCTCGTGCACATGATCAATGAAGAGCGGGCCGAGCACGTCGTCACCATCGAAGACCCCATCGAAGTGTTGCACCCGTCGATCCGCTGCGTGGTCAACCAGCGCGAAGCCTTTCGCCACACCCAGAGCTTCGCCCGCGCCTTGCGCGCAGCGCTGCGCGAAGACCCCGACGTCATCGTGATCGGCGAGATGCGCGATCGCGAAACCGCGCAGCTCGCGCTCACCGCCGCCGAGACCGGCCACCTCGTCTTCGCCACCCTGCACACGCACAACGCCGTGCGCACCATCAACCGGCTCATCGGCGAGTTCGCGCCGGCGCAGCAGCCTGGCATCCGGGCGCAGCTCGCCGAGAGCCTGCGCGCGATCGTCAGCCAGCGCTTGTTGCCGCGCAAAGACGGCAACGGCGTCGTCCCCGCCGTCGAGGTGCTGATGGCGACGCCGGCGGTGCAAAACCTGATTCGCGACAGCCGCGTGCACCAGATTCGCTCGGCGATGCAGACGGGCGCTGCGCTTGGCATGCAGGTGCTCGACGCCTCGCTCGCCGACCTCGTCAACCGCGGTGTCGTCGACGCCGCCGAAGCCCGCCGCTACGCCGAAGGCGGTGGCTGATGGCCGCCCTCGATGCCTTGCTTCGCTACCTGCGCAAAGAGAACGGCAGCGACCTGCACCTCGCCGCCGGCCTCGCCCCGCGCGTGCGCGTCCGCGGACTGCTCGAGCCCATCCCCGGCCTCGCCGTCCTCGACGCACCCGCCCTGATCGGCCTGCTGCAAGACGTCTGCGACAAAGCCCACTGGGCCGCGTGGGAGGCTGAGCACGACGTCGACTTCGCCTACTCCCTCGACGGCGCCGGCCGATTTCGCGTCAACGTCTTTTTGCAAGAGAACGGACCGGCGGCCGTGTTTCGCCTCGTACCCGAATCGGTGAAGCCGCTCGCGTCGTTGGGCGTGCCCGCAGCGATCGAGCAGCTGGCGCACCTCAAGAGCGGCCTCGTGCTCGTCACCGGGCCCACGGGCGCGGGCAAATCCACGACGCTGGCGGCCATCATCGATCGCATCAACGAGGTCTCGGCGCGGCACATCGTCACCATCGAAGACCCGATCGAGTTCGTGCACAAGAGCAAGCGCTCGGTGTTCAGCCAACGCGAAGTCGGCATCCACGCCGACTCCTTCGCTGCCGCCCTCCGCGGCGCCATCCGCGAAGACGCCGACGTCGTTCTCGTCGGCGAGCTCAGAGACCCCGAGACCATCTCGCTGGCGCTGCTGGC
>JANNAY010000567.1:0-1968 GCA_031384945.1 Deltaproteobacteria bacterium | reverse complement strand
GCGCGCCGCAGCGGCAGGCGTTGCAGCGCCGGCAGCAGCTTCGTCGACGACGACGGCTGGCGCAGCAGCGTGCGCTTGGCGATCTCGAGGGCGAGGTCGACGTCGCGGGTCTGGGCGCAGCGGGGCAGCGACAACAAGCGCAGGGCTTCGACGAGGTCGTCGACGCTGGTGCCGTCGCCGAGCAGGGCCAGGCCGGCGCGGGCCAGCGGCGGCGCCCACGGCGGCGTGATGTCGTCGTCTGTGAGGCGCAGCGTGTTCGCCTCGCGGGCGAGGCTGGCGCGTCCAGCGGCGGTGCGCAGGCGGTCGGTGACGCCGAGGCTGTCGATGACGCCGGCTTTGACGTCGACGTCGGCGGCGGTGACGCCCCAGCTGGCGGTGCTCTTGCGCAAGAGCGCGGCGGTGGCGGCGGTCAACAACCGCGGCTGTCGATCGTCGTGAGG
This sequence comes from Deltaproteobacteria bacterium, assembly GCA_031384945.1. Taxonomy (GTDB): domain Bacteria; phylum Myxococcota; class UBA727; order UBA727; family VGSZ01; genus VGSZ01. Next base: position 1,528 of record JANNAY010000567.1, on the reverse strand, counting down.
ACCGTGCATCGTCGTCGGCGCCTTGCGCGCGCCGGTGGGCAAGAGGTCGAGCGACGGCAGGTGCAGCGCGGCGAGGGCGCAGGCGACGCGGGGGCCGAGGCGGCCTTCGACCGTCCACGGGTCGGGGGCGGTGTCGGCGGGGCGGCCGACGAAGAAGACGTCGCCGTCGTTGGTGGCGTAGACGTCGACGGCGGCGAAGACGGCGTTGGCCGAGGCGGCGATGACGCCCAGCACGTCGTCGTCGGCGAGGTAGGCGTGGGCCCAGGTGACGACGACGCCGCTCTTGCTCGCCGCCTGCCAGGTGCGCAGCGCCTGCACCGAGAACAGCCGGGCGCTGCCGCCGACAAAGGCGTTGCTGGCTTCGACGGTGACGACGTCGGCGCGCAGCGCGCGCACGGTGCTGCGCGCGTCGCCGAGGTGCACGGTGACGTTGGGCGGCAACGCCCCCTCGCCGAAGCTGCCGACGGCGTTGGCGACCGCGGGGCTGATCTCGGCGACGTCGACGTTGACGCCAGCGTCGGCGAGCCAGCGGGCGGTGGCGCCCGAGCCCAGTCCGACGACGACGGCGGAGCGCGCCTCGGGCGCATACATCAGCGGCAAGATCGCCAGCAGCGCCTGCGTCTCGACGTCGCCGCCGAGTGAGGCGTCGGGCTTGCCGTCGCGGTAGAGGGTGACGTCGTCGGCGTTGACGACGACGGTGCGGCCGCTGGCGTCGCGTTCGTCGACGACGATGTCGGCGTCGTCGGCTTCTTTGGCGTCGCCGAGCAGCAGCGCGCGCGTCAGATCGTGGCTGGCGAAGCCACGCGGCGGCACGACGACGGCGGTGACGCCGACGACGATGACGCTGAAGACGACGACGACGAGGGCGCCGCGGGCTGTGGCGAGGGCTGTTGTGGCGACGACGATGCCGGCGACGGCGACGACGACCTCGGGGGCGGCGCTGGCGACGGCGGCTGAGGCGAGGGCGGCGACACCGGCGACGGCGCTGGCGGCGGCGAAGACGCGGGCGTTGGCGACGGCGGCAAAGGCGTTGCCCGAGGCGGCGGCGGCGGCGGCGACGGGGGCGCCGATGACGACGGCAGCGACGACGAGGCGCACGGTGACGCCGGCGTCGGCGCACAAGACGGCGATGACGGCGCCGCGCCACAGGTCGGCGCCGCCGGCGATGGCGACGAAGACGATGGCTGCTGTGACGACGGCGCCGCCTCTGACGCGGGCGCGGACGCCTGTGGCGCCGCCGACGAGGGCGGCGGCGACGACGACGGACAAGACCCATGGTCCACCCGCCGTCGCTGGGGCGAGCAGCCGGGGGACGAGGGGCTCGAGCAGTCCGACCGCGGCCGCCAAGACGAGCGCGATGACGATGTCAGGCGACGACGAAGACGGCGGCGCAGACGGCGATGACGGCGGGGCGGGACGCAGCGCCGCGATCACAGCGGCGACGGCGGCGGCAGCGACGAGGGCGTTGACGCCTGCGACCGCGGCGAGGCCGACGCCGGCGAGGGCGCCGACGGCGCTGCCGACGAGG
>JANNAY010000546.1:0-1775 GCA_031384945.1 Deltaproteobacteria bacterium | reverse complement strand
AGGCCGACGTCGACGCGGCTGCCGTTGCCGAGCCAGTCTTTGAAGCTGCGGCCGTCTTTGCTGCCTTGCTTCATCGCGTCGCCCCAGATGTCGAAGCTCTTCTTGAGCTCGGGCAGCCGCGCGTGCTCGACGCGCGCACCGCGGTGCTCGAGGGCGCGGGCCGCGCGCCACAGCGCTGTCAGCAACGCTTCGCTGGGCAGCATGCGGCCGTTTTCGTCGACGACGTGGACGACGATGTCGCTGACGTCGGCGTCGACGTCGTCGAGGTCGGCGACGCCGTCGACGACGCCTTTGTCGATGCCGTCGCTGCCTTGCAGCACGCGCAGCAGGGGCAAGAGATCGCGGGCGCTGCGGGCGATGGGCCCGGTGCAGGTGAAGCGGGCCAACGACGGCGACGGGGCTGGCACGTGTCCCGTCGACGGCACGAGGCCGCCGGTGGGTTTGTGGCCGAAGACGCCGCAGAAGAATGACGGCAAGCGGATCGATCCGCCGACGTCGCTACCGAGGCCCACGGGCGAGGCGCCGACGCCGACGACAGCGCCTTCGCCGCCCGACGATCCGCCGACGGTGCGCGACAGGTTCCATGGGTTGTTGGTGCGGCCGTAGACGAGGTTGTCGGTCTCGATCCAGAAGGCCATCTCGGGCACGTTGGTGACGCCGAGCGGCACGAAGCCCGCTTGCTTCATGCGCGCCACCGCCGTCGCGTCGTCTGCTGCCTTGATGTCTTTGCGTCGCAGCGACCCCGCTGTGTGGGGCATGCCCCGCACGCTGAAAGTCTCTTTCACGGTGCAGGGCACGCCGAAGAAGGGCGGCAGCGCTTCGCCGTCGACGTGGGCCAACAGCGCCGTCTGCGCCTTTGCTTCGGCGCGGGCGTCGTCGAAGCGGGTGGCCACCACGGCGTTCAAGCGCGGGTTCTCGCGCTCGATGCGCGCGATGAATGCCTCGACCAGCTCGGTGGGAGAGATGCGCTTCTTGCGAACGGCGGCGGCGAGGTCGACGGCAGCGTCGGTGTCGAGGTTCACAGCCATGGTGTCGCCATTGCCGTCGACGACAGCAAAAGCAACACTGGTCGTTCGGTCAGCGTTTGTGTGACGTCGTCAGTGGGCGGGCAGCGGGATCGGGGTCTCCCAGTTGCCGAGGATGAGGGGGCGGTGGCGCTCGAGCGGCGGCAACGCGCGCCAGGCGCGCATCGTCGGATCGAGGCGGTCGAGCGCCCAGCCGATCAGGGCGAAGGGCACCCAGAGAAACAGTGAAGCGAACGCGATGAAGGCGAGCTGAACAGTGCCTGGCAGCATGGCGACCTCCGAAAAAGTATGAACCCACACCTCTGACGTACGGACCCTTCACGACGTCGTCAGCACATTTCTCGTCGCGACGGTGGCGCGGGCAGGGTGGGTGTGTCCGTGGAGGAGACACCCACCCATCGGCGGACTTGCCCCACGGCCCGACCTCTTTCACGCCGAGCGCCACGTCATCGACCCTGCGCGCAACAACGTTTCGTCGATCGGCCAAGCCACGAAAGCTGCGCCAGAGCCGACGCAGGACCCGACGAAGAAAGAGAACGAAGCCGTCTCCTCCCTCTCCACAGCGAGGCTTTGCGAGCGCCCGTGGAGAGGGTGGGGTGAGGTCTGCGCGATGCATCGTCGCGTCGTTGTCGCTCGACGCGTCTCAAGCGAAACTGAAACGCCAACTGGCGCCGAGAATTACTGCAGGTCGAGGATCGGCCAGCGGTGCGTCTTGGCCAAGGCGCGCAGGCGGAAATCGGGGTTCACCGC
>JANNAY010000543.1:0-3855 GCA_031384945.1 Deltaproteobacteria bacterium | reverse complement strand
GAAACAGCCAGTTCGTCGCCGTGCGCCGCTCGACGACGGCGAGCTTCTCTTCGTCGTACTGCGCCTGCGCCGCCGCCTGCGGGTTCGCCGCAGCGCCTTCTGTGCGCAAGAGCCCGCGCAGCATGTCGTCGACCGCTTTGCCGACGGCGCTGACGAGGTCGTTGTCAGAGGCTCGCACCGACCCGCGCGCCAACGCCGTGCCCGTCTTGGTCTCGTAAAAGGCGAAGTCGACGACGACGGGGCCGCTGCGATCGCGGCGGCTCACCGTCCACGCCAGCGCGCGTTCGGCGCCCAGCGCGTCGCCGACCTCGGCGAGGCACTCGCCCGATGTGCAACCGGTGAGTTGCTTGTTGGCCTCGAGGTCCATCAAGCGCTGCAGGTCGGCCGCCGACGTCACCCGAAAGCGCGACACGTTCGACAGCGCCGTCGTGAACCGGCCCGACACCTCGGCGATCAGCGGCCGCTCCAACACCGACGTCGACGGATCGAGCACCACCACCGTCGTCGCAGTCGTCGTCCTCGTCGTCGTCCCCGTCGTCGTCCCCGTCGTCGTCCCCGTCGTCGTCCCCGTCGTCGTCCCCGTCGTCGTCGCGGGTGACGGCGGGGTCGTGGCTGTCGTCGCTGATGGCTGCGTCTTTGGCGTCTTGTCACCCACCGCGCTCATCGCCGCCGCGCCCGACCAGGAGCCACGCGCCTTCGCCTTCTTGTCGTAAGCGATGACCGTCAGCGTGTCGGGAGCGCTGCCGCCGGCATACGCGCGAACGACGACAACGACGTCGACGGGCAGGTCTTTGCCGGCTTTGACGATGCCCTTGTCGTCTTTGGCGCCGCCGACATCGACGGCATCGTCGCCCAGCACAACAAACGACTTCGCCCGCAACCGCGCAGCGAGCAGATCGGCAGGAGCGCGCGCCGCAGCGTTGCCAGCGACGACGACAGCGCGGCCGCCAGCGGCAGTGACGACGACGCTGACGTCGTCGACGTGAACAGCGACGTCGTCGAATTCGCCAGCAGACACCAGCAACGAGAGCACGAGCACGAGGGGGGTCACTTCAGGATCTTCCGTTTCTGCAAGCGCGCGACCGAGGCGACGACGTCGGACTCGTCGAGGTCGAGAGCGTGCGCCAACGCTGCCATCGCCGCCGGCGCAGGAGAAGCAGCACCCGGCGCCAGCAGCTCTTCTTGCTCGATGACCTCGAACAGGCGGCGGTCGACGACGAGGTCGCCAAAGGCCCGCTGCCCCAGGGTTTCGAGCACAGTCATGGCGCCCTGCCCGCCCGCCGCCACCGCCGACAACCCGCCCGTCGAGCGGGCGAGAAAGCCGAAGCTCGACGCCGTGACTTCGTCGTATTGAGGATGCACCGAAGGCGCCATGATCAGAGAAAACAACGTGATCCCAGATCGTTCGATCTCGGCCGACAACGAGTGCAGGGTGCGGCCGCTGGGATCGTCGGCGAAGCGGTCGGGAAACGGCGCCATGTCGGCCCCGCATCCGTGCGGCGGCGCATCGCCCACCAGCACGATCACGCGCATGGCGCCCTCGCGCCAGTTGAGTCCGACGGCGGCGACGAGGCCCGTGAAGACGGCCTCGGCGGCGTCGGTGTTGCCGACGGCGTGGGCCTGCAAGCCGCGCAGCTGCTGGGTGATGCGATCGCGCTGCTGCATGTCTTGCAGGCCGAAGACGTCGAGCACCTCGCCGTCGTGGCCGTGGTCGCGGTAGCCGACGACGCCGCAGCGCAGGTCGGCGCCGCTCTGGTCGGCGAGCACGCTGAGGATCTGCTGTGTTTGCTGTTGTGCAGCACCGATGAAGGGGCCCATCGAGCTTGTACAGTCGATCACGAAGACCAGATCGATTTGAGAGACAGCGCTCACGGATCCTCCACCAGCCGCTGTGGGCGAGACGCGCGCAGCGTATAGGTTCACCGCGTGGCTGAGGATGACGCTGCTCTCACCGTGTTGCACGAAGACGCCGACGTCGTTGTCGTCGACAAAGCCGCCGGCCTCTTGGTGCACAACTCCGCTTGGTCTGGCCCGCCTGAGCGCACGCTGACCGACCTCGTGCGCGCGCGGTTTGCCGATGCGGTACCCATTCACCGCCTCGATCGGCAGACGTCGGGCTGCGTGTTGTTCGCGAAGTCGTCGTCGTTCGCGTCGGCGGCGCAAGAGTCGTTGTCGACGTCGCACAAGCAGTACCTGGCGCTCGTGCGCGGACACGTCGCAGCCGCCGTCGACGTCGACCACGGCCTCGACGACGAAGACAACGGCAAAGGCGACGGCGTCAGAAAAGAAGCCCGCTCTCGCGTCGTGCCCGTCGTCTGCAGCGACGTCGACCGCTGCAGCGTCGTCGTCGTCACCCTCTTCTCGGGCCGTCGTCACCAGGCGCGGCGCCACCTGAAGCACATCAGCCACCCGATCCTCGGCGACGCGACGCACGGCAAGGGTCCGCTCAACCGCGCCTACCGCGCGCAGTACAGTCTTTCGCGCATGGCCCTGCACGCGTGGCGTCTTCCTCTCTCTCCCGTCGACGCTGGCGTCACCGTCGTCGTCACCGCGCCGTTGCCCCGCGATCTGCGCGGGCCTCTGGCGTTGCTCTTTCCGGGCGTCGACGTCGAAGCCCGCGCCCGCGAGGTCGCATGAGCCGCCAGAAGAACGCGGGCGAGCTGGTCATCCCGCTCGCCCTCGTCGGCAAGGTCGGCGCCGTCGTCGTCGTCATCGTCACCGCCCTCGTCATCGCCTTCGGCGACAAACCCCTCGAAGCCGGCAACCCCGCCCCCGCCGCAGCCGGCACCACCATCGACGGCGCCGAATTCGACCTCGCTGCCCACCGCGGCCAGCGCGTCTTCGTCAACGTCTGGGCCACCTGGTGTGGTCCCTGCGTGCACGAGCTGCCGGCGCTGGTGTCGGCGGCGCAGAAGCACAAAGACGTCGTCTTCGTCGGCCTCGCTGACGAAGACGACTCATCGCCCGATGAGATGCGCGCGGCCGTGGCGAAGTTCGGCATCCCGTACCCCATCGTTCCCGTCGACGACGCGCTCGAGCGCCGCTGGCAGATCCGTGCGTTTCCCACGAGCTTTCTCGTCGACCGCGCCGGCAACATCGTGTGGATGGACGACGGCGCCGTCGACGAAGCCGACCTCGACGCCGTGTTCGCTGCGCATCCGTAGCGCGCGCCGCATCTCCTCCGACGCTCGCGCTCGCTTCCGAGGGGGGGGTCACATCGCGCGAGGCACGCGGAACCACGTCGTTGTTTTGCGTTGCTCGCGCCGCAGAGCCCCCAGTACCCCCGCTGCGCGGGGGCAAACCCAAATTCCACGACGCCCACCCCCTTGCGATCCCGCTTCGCGGGGGCGGCGGGGGCCGCTCGCCGACGACAACGCCCGCCCACCCCAACACGATCGCCGACGACAACGTCAAAGGGCGCCAGCAAACGCGGAGGAACTCATCCCCCGCGAAGCGGGGGCGGCGGGGGTCAGCCGCCGACCACAGCGAGCAGCTGCTGGGCCGCGCCGGCGCCTTCGTCCCACTGGCCGCGGCGGGCGCACTCGAGGGCTTGCGTCAGCGCGGTGGCGGCGTCGCCACGACGTCCGAGGGCCACGAGCACGCGGCCGAGCTGCGTGCGCAAGCGGGACTCGAGGATCGGGTCGCCGACGGCTTCGGCGATGAGGATGGCCTCTTCGGTCTCTTGGATGGCACCTTCGAGCGACCCCTCCGCCTGCGCCAGCGCACCGAGCAGCGCCTTGGCGTCGGCCTCGACGTGGGGCTTGTTGGCCTTCTTGGCCTCGTCGAGCGCCTGGTGAAACGCCTCGCGCGCCGGGCCGAAGTAGCGCTGGCGCAGCGCGAGACGGCCGATGAGCA
>JANNAY010000541.1:0-1696 GCA_031384945.1 Deltaproteobacteria bacterium | reverse complement strand
GAAACAGCCCCTTCTCGACCTTCACGGTCTGGGTGCCTTCGGGCACGCCGTCGAGCACGAAGCAGCCGACGTCATCGGTGCCGGTGACGACGAGGCCGCCTTGTTCGGTGAGCACGAAGACGTTGGCGCCGACGACCCACTGGCCGACGGCGTCGTCGCAGACGCAGCCTGAGACGGTGCCCGACGGCGGCGGCGGCGGCACGATGGGGGGGTGGCAGGTGCTGTCGGTGACCTGGGCTTCGGTGGTGGCGTCGATGACGACGTCGAGCACGCGGGCCGACACCGCGGGCTCGTTGAGGGTGACGGTGCCGTCGCCGACCGCGAGCTTGTCGAGGCGGAACTGGCCAAAGGCGTCTGAGAGGCCTTCGTGGTTGTTGCCGCGGCCGTCGGTGACGACGACGGCGACACCGCCGACGGGCTGTCCGGTCTCGGTGCTGCAGGTGACGCCCTTGAGCGCGCCGGGGGTGCTGTAGAGGTCGTCGTCGCAGTTGCAGCCCGCGAGGGCTGTGGCGACGGCGAGCGCGACGAACGAAGAGCGAGCGTTCATGGTGACCCTCTGCATGTCCGTCTGGCTAGCAGACTGATTTGCGAGTCAAATCCCGATCATGGTCGCTGTCGTCGTCGCCCCGTGTGCATTCAAGGGAACTCTGCCCGCTGCGCGGGTCGCTCATGTCGTCGGTGCTGCGCTGCGCCAACGCGGTTGTGACGTCGACGAATGTCCCCTGCCCGATGGCGGTGAGGGCACCGTGCGCGCGCTGGTGAACGGCTGGATCGAAGGTCTGGGTCCACCCCGACCCATCCGTCAAACGACCGATGCTTCCGTCGTCACCGACCACGTGCGCAGCGGCCGCACGCTCCTGATCGAGAGCGCCTCCTACATTGGCTTGCCGCGTCATGACCGCGACGGATCACTCTCGTCAGCGCCGCTGGGCCGCGTCGTGCGCCATGCCGTCGACCGCGGCGTCGTCCGCGTCGTCGTCGCCCTCGGGGGCACCGGCGTCGTCGATGGCGGCGCAGGCTTCCTCGCCGAAGTCGGCGATGTCGCCCACGTCGCCTTCATCGGCCTCGTCGACGTCGACGCGCCCTTGTGCGGACCGGCTGGCGCGCGCCTCTACTTCGCGCAGAAGGGCGTCCCGCTCGACCACTTCGATCGCGTCGAGCACCGACTGCGCGCGCTGCACCCGCGCTTCGTCGACGTCAAAGGCGCGGGCGCCGCCGGCGGCATGGGCGCCGCGATCTTGTCCCTCGGCGGCCTCTTGCGATCGGGCGCCCAAGAAGTCGCCGACGCCGCCGGCCTCGACGTCAGAGTCGGCCAATGCGACGTCGTCGTCGGCGGCGAAGGACGCGTCGACGTTCAAACGCTGCAGGGCAAATCGCTCGCGGCCGTCCGCGCGGCAGCGAAGAAGCACGGCAAGCGCTTCGTCGTCGTCTGCGGCTCCATCGACGACGCTGTCGGCGCCGACTTCGCAGACGACGTCGTCGAATTGGGCGACGCAGGCCTCGTCGACCCTGTCGGCGCGCTGACCGTGGCGGCCAGCAAGCTGCGCATTGTCGCCAGTCGTGAAGGCCCCCCTGGCCCCCCGAAACCGGGGGGAAGTCGAGCCCCGTGACGTCGTCGAGCGCGCGGCGTTCGATGCTGCGTCGTCAATCGCGACGACCCCCCCGTTTCGGGGGGCCAGGGGGGCCATCAGGAGCG
>JANNAY010000517.1:0-1947 GCA_031384945.1 Deltaproteobacteria bacterium | reverse complement strand
GGCATAGAAGGCGGCAGCATCTCCATGAGCTGGGCACCCACCCAAGTCGGCGCCCTCGTCGGCGGCGGTGGGCCGCTGATCTTGATGATGGAGAACCAAGGTGAGGGCGGCGGGTCGAAGCCGGCAGAGCCCATCGATCTCGATTCGACGAACATCGTGAAGGGCATGGAGGTCGATCCGGCCAAAGCCAAGGTCTACCGCGGCGGCGTCGATCTCGAGGTCAAGCCCGGCGAATTCAAGGTGAACAAACAGACGGGTCTCGTCGAGCCGACGCACGGCGCGTCCCTGGATGCGAATCCGGCGACGGTCGACAAGTTCGGAGGTGCCCACCGGGTGACGTCCGTGCCGCCCGAGCTGAAGGTCATCCAGCGCGGTCGCATAGAGCACTTCGAGATTGTGCCGCGCGAGCCCATGAGCCCCGATGCCTACAAAGCCGCCGTCAAGAAAGTCGTACTCGAGTGAGGGCTCATGTCGATTCAGCAAAAATTTGAATTGGTTTTCCCCGACTGGTTTGGCGAAAAGGAAAAGTGGGAAGCCGAGTCACGCGGCTATCTCAGCCATGTTATCGTCAAGTTAAACTCCAGCAGCTATGACGTAGTTTTCTACGACTGTGTGCGCCTCGCACAAGACATGGAATACCACCGAACCGAGCAGGGCGGCGGATGCATCGCTGAGCCGGGCCTGATCATCCTCGACGCCGTCACCGTCCCAAACATCACGAGGGCCGTGACGACACTCGTCGATGGGGGATACTTCTCCCACTTGGTTCCATCCAAAACGAGTGATCCAGCCACAAACTGATGCGGTCGTCTTTGACAAGCGCACTGGCCGACAAGTCAAGAACTGCAGCCATCAAGAGTATTGGCATTACAAAGAAAAAATTATTTAAACGACCCAGCAGCCACCGACGATTGGCACGCTTAATGGTCGATCACCTGATCCATTTGAGGAAACCATGAAATCCATTCTGTTGCGCCTGCTCGGCCGTCCGCACGACGAGCGGCTCGAGAACGTCCACCAAGCCGTCGCCGGGGGTGGCAAAGCGCACGGTGCCCTGCTCGACGACGTGCTGCGGGCCCGCGGCCTCGGTGACGCGGTCAGCGGAGCGGACGCGCGCGGCAAGTACGTCGTCGCCGGCGTCGTCGACCGCGACGGTGCAGTGGCAGGGCTGGAGGTGGTGGTGGCCCGTGAGCAGCTCGGCAAGGAGCCGATGCCGCTCGCCAAGACCAAGACCAACGAAGACGGCGAATTCTGCGTCCGCTTCGACGCCGACGACACCGCCATCGTGCGGGTGTTCGTCCGCTTGGGGCGCGAGCGGCTGCTCACGCCCCCGCGCCGCGTCGAGGCCGAGATGTGGGTCGAGTGGACGCGTCCCGGCCAGCCGGCGCGGCGGCCCGGCACCTTCGAGCTGCGCGACGCGCTGTTGCGCCGTGTCGTCGACGGCGCTGGCCTGAAGCTCGAGGAGCTCGAAGAGAGCCTCGAGCAGCTGCAGATCTCCTTGGTCGCGGAGACCGCAGGGCTTGGCCGAGGCCCGGTCGCGATGCATGTGTTGGCGGCGCGGCTCGAGCACAGGCTACGGGTCCCGCGCGCGGCGCTGTTCGCGTTGCTGGCGCGCTCTCTCGACGAGGGCGGCGTGCGAGGCGGGACCCCGTCGAAGGCGACGTCGGTGGTGTTGCCACCGGGCGATGAGCTCCAAGCCGCCATCGAAACGCTGCAGCGCGACGCGCTCAAGGGCGCGTTGCCAGCCCGCGTCGAGCGCATCGCCGAGCAGGTGGTGCTCGCGACGGACGGGGATGCCTTGCGATTGGCCGTGGCGCAGGCGGTGCGGGGCGGCGTCGTCTCCGGCCGCGTCGAAGACCGCATCGACGAGGTCGTCCGCGCGCTCGAGTCGGCGCGGGTCAAGATGGCCCTGCGCAGCCCCACCGGTCGGCGCCGCTCGTGGTTGGC
>JANNAY010000516.1:0-2228 GCA_031384945.1 Deltaproteobacteria bacterium | reverse complement strand
CTGTGGTGCAGGCGGTAGACGTATTTCTTGCCGATCGAGTCGCGGCGGGCGTCGAAGTTGTCGTCGACGACCTCTGCTTTGAGCACGCTGACGTCGTCGGGCAGCGCCGACCCGCACGCGAGCAACATCTTTTCGACCGGGACGCGCGTCGAGAAGCGCGCCGAGACCAGCTGGCCGCGGGCGTGCACGCCGCTGTCGGTGCGCCCGGCGGCGCGGCAGGACACTGGCTCGCCGGCGAGCTTGGAGAGCGCCTCTTCGAGCACGCCCTGCACCGTTCGCGCGCCGGCCTGCTTCTGCCATCCCGAGAAGCGTGCGCCGTGGTAGGCGACGACGAAGCGCCATGTCGATCGATGCCGTTCTGGAGCGTTCATGAGAGGGGCATCGGTTAGCACCGTCGTCGTGCCGTTGCTGCTGCTCTCGCTCGCGGCGACTGGCTTGGTCGGCGGCTGCGTGACCACCGAATCCAGGGTCCGCGTCATCACGCGTGCGCCGCTCTTGCGCTCGCCCGCAGATCTGCCGTCGTCGTTGGCGACGCCCATCGCCGTCGATGTCGGCGTCGACGCCGCCACCGACGCCGAGCTCGTCGTCGTCGCCGACCACCTGCAGCAGCGGCTGACGCAGACGGCGTCGTCGACGTCGGCGGGTGCGGTCACTGTCGTGCGCGCCAAGCTGCGCGCCGCGCCGGGTCGCGAGCAGCACCGTTATGTGGCCACCTGCCGGCTGCGTCTCCAGGCCGGTGACGACGTCATCGGCGAGGTCGAGGCCGAGACCACGCGGCTGGTGCGCGCCCGCAATCTCTCGGTGATCGAGCTCGATGGCATCAAAGAAGAGATGGTGAAAAACGGCGGACGCATCCCGCTCTTGCAGGCCGACGACGTCGAAGCCGCCCTCGCCGACGCCTGCGACGCCGCCTTTTTCGCCATCGCCTTTGACATCCGCCCCGAAGACGCCGTCGTCGACGCCGAACACGGCGACGGCTTCAACCGCGCCGAGCGGCGGCTCGAGCGTGAAGACCGGCGCCGGCGCGCCCTCGAAAAACTGCAGACGGCGAAGTCCACCGACGAAGCAGCCGGCGCCCTCGTCGACCTCGGCGACGTTGGCGACGTCAAAGACGCCGAACGCGTCGCCGGCCACCTCTACGCCGACAGCGCCCTCGTGCGGCGGGCTGCCGAGTCGAGCTTCACGGTTTTGTGCGCGGGGCAGCCGAAGATTCTGCCGCCCTGCCGCAAGCCGGCGCCGCCTGATCCTCCGGCCGAAGAGCAGCCAAAGGTCATCATCAACGTCGACGAAGCTGCCGAAGATGCCGAGCCGGTCCGTGGTTCCCAGACGCCAGTTGATCCCGCGACTCCGACTCCGACAACGACGGATCCTGCGAGTCCGACTCCGACGACGACGACGGATCCTGCGACGCCTGCGACGACGACGACGGATCCTGCGACGGCTCCGGCTCCGGCTCCGACGACGGCGACGACCCCGACGGCGACGACACCGGCGGCGCCCTGATGTTCGCCTGGCTCGGCCACTTCGCGTTTCGACGCCGCATCGCCATCGTCTGCATCTACGCCGTGCTGTTGCCGCTCGGCGCCGTGCTCTCACGCGGAGTGCTGCCGCTGCTGCGCTCGGGCGGCTTCGAAGATCCGACGGCCGAGTCGTGGCAAGTGCGCGACGTGCTCACCGGCGAGATGCACCTCGGCAACGCCGACCTCATCGCCGTCTACAGCGTCGCCAGCGGCACCATCGACGACGTCGAAGTGCTCAGCGCCGTGCTGCCCGCCATCGAAGAGGTGAAGAAAGACAAAGAGGTCGTGCGCATCTACTCGACCTTCGACACCGGGTCGCAGGCGCTCGTGTCGCCCGACCGCTCGAAGACGTTCGTCGTCGTGTCGCTCGACGGCGACGACGAAGACAAATCCCGCGCGTATCAAAGACTGAAGCCGCTCTTCGATACAGCTACACAACAGATGACAGGATTGACCGTCGTCTACGGCGGCATCGCGCCGGTGAACCAGGCCGTGTACTCGACCATCGAGCGCGATCTGCGCTTCGCCGAGATGGTGGCGTTTCCGCTGACGGCGCTGCTGCTCGTCGTCATCTTTCAGTCGGTGGCGTCGGCGTCGCTGCCGATGATTCTCGGGCTGTGCTCGGTGGCGTTCGCGTTCGTCGCCATGCGGCTGCTCATCAACGTGACAGATGTCAGCATCTTCGCCGCCAACGTCATATCGATTTTG
>JANNAY010000499.1:0-3128 GCA_031384945.1 Deltaproteobacteria bacterium | reverse complement strand
CTCGTGATCAACGTGCCCTGCCGCGCCCAGGTCGACGTCGTCGAAGCCGTCGGCAGCTGCAGCGGCGCCGTCGTCGACAAATGGTCACGCTTCGGCATCGCCAAAGACCGAGCCACCGTCGTCGACGCCCCCTTCGTCGTCGGCTGCAACGCCTGGCTCGAGTGCAGGGTCATCCCCGGCGAAGAGGGCGTGCGCGAGCGCTACGATTTGTTGTTGTGTGAGGTCGTCGCTGCCTTTGCCGACGACGCCGTCTACGACGCTGCCAGGCTGCGCGACGATGTCCCTCTTGAGCGACGGTCGCTGCACCATGTGGCTGGCGGCTTCTATGTCGCCGATGGCGAGGTCGTTCGCCCGCGTTCTCCGCGGTGATCGTTGCGCGAGCGAGGCCGGCTGCTGATCGTGGCAACGCAGAAAATCACAGAGGAGTCCGAGCACACAGAGCACACAGAGGCATCGCGTTGGGCACGGGCTTTTTCGGGGTTGAACAGCTTTCAGGGTTGCGTGCTGCCGGGCCGGGCGCCTTGGGCTGACGCGTACGCCTTCCAACCACGAACCGCGAAACGGCATTGTCGGCGCATCGGTGACGGCGTCGGTTCTTGTCGTTCGCCCCGCGGCATGCTGCCGTCAAGTCGCAGCCAAGTCGCAGTCAAGTCGCAGCCAAGCCGCAGCCAAACGATCAGCCAAAGAACCCTTCCCCCTTCTTCACTGACGATCAAATCCCAGTGAAAGACGATGCCTCTGTGTGCTCTGTGTGCTCGGACTCCTCTGTGATGTTCTGCGTCGCCGCGACCACCTGGCGTCCTCGCTCCGCCATCCCTCACACGGAAGCGCTTACTCCACCACCGTCGTCGTCGCTTCCAACAGCAGCGCAGGAATCGTGTCGCGCAGCCAATCGTCCTCGCCGAGCACGTTGAGCTCGACGCGGCCGTCGCCGTCGACGTCGAGACCGGCGTAGCCGTCGGCGCTCAAGACGACGTCGACGTTGGCGTCAAAGGCGCCGTCTTCGTCAACGTCGACAAAGGCGCCAAGCGTGTGCAGGTTCTCAATGACGGCGGGGACGACGACGCTGAAGCCGCCGCCCTCATCGTCGGCGTGCACGTCGGTGGCGAAGGGTCCCTGCTCCATCATGATGCCGCAGCTGACGATGAAGCCGCCGACGAGCACGCTGCCGCCTTTCACGCCGCCCACGCGGCCGAAGACGAGCGTGTCCGCCGAGGGTCCGCGGCTGACCGACAGGATCGAGGGTGCCAGCTGCGGCGGTGCGTCGTCGGCGTCGAGCGCGGCGTTGACGATTGCCGCGCCCTTGTCGGCGCCGCTGCGGGCCAATTGAGGGGCGGCGCCACAGCCGGTGAGCGCGGCGACCGCGAGCGAGAGGGTGAGCGCGAGGACGACGACGGATGCTGCTTTCATGGTTCTGCCTCCAACCGCGTTTCGTGTGCGGTGAAGAGAGAATGCGGGCGATCGATGGCGCGGACCATCCGCAGTTTTCAAGGCGAACTGTACGGATTCTCCGCACTATCGCAGGGGCGCCCTGGCCAGGCGGGCGGCGAGGGCGCGCAGCTCGACCTCGCGCGGATGTCCCTCGCGCCAGGCGAGGCGAAACGCGTCGCTCTTCACGGCGCGGCGCGGACACAGCACCACGAGGCGCTGCTTCTTGAGATCGTCGGCAACGAGGTAGCGGGGCAGGACAGCGACGCCGCGTCCCTCGAGCACGCGGGCGCGGATGGCCGAGATGGCGCCGAGGTGCAGCACGCCGGCGAACGACCACACGTCGGCGGCGGCGCGCCCTGGCGGCGCGGCGTCGACGACGTAGCGAAACAACGGCAGCTCGGGCGCGGCGTCGATCAGCGTGTGGCGGGGTGCGTCGGCCGGTCCACGCAGCGGTGATTTTTTCACCAGCGCGCGGGCGCCGACGAAGACGTAGTGCTCGGCGTGCAGGGTCGCCGTGCGCAGGCGACCGATGAGGCGGGCGCTGGTGACGACAGCGTCGACGTCGCCGTTGACGACCCGGTCGATGAGGTCGCCTGAGTCGCCAAAGGCGAGGTGCAGCGTGCGCTCGGGCTGCTCGCGCTCCAACGTCGACAGCAACGGCACGAGCCACGACAGGCCCAGCTCGAAGCGCGTGCCGAGGGTCAGCGCGTAGGGCTCGACGCGGCCGTCGTCCCAGGCGAGGGCGCGCAGGCCGTCGACGTCAGCGACGATGCGGCGGGCGACGGGCAAGAGGCGCTCGCCCTCGGGCGTCAGCACCTTCTTGCGACCGCGTTTGACGAAGAGGTCGACGTCGAGGGCGTCTTCGAGAGCCTTGATGCGTCCCGACAACGACGTCGGCGCCAGCGAAACCGCCCGCGCCGCCGCCGCAAACGTCGCCGACGTCGCCGCAGCCACGAAGCAGCGCAAGTCGCCGATGTCAGCGCTCACGCGATCACGTCGCCGGCGCCTTTTCCTGCTTCTTCTTCTGCAGCGCCTCGGCCGACGTTCCAAAGATGTCGTACTGCTCTTGGTGGAACGAGCCGCGCGGTCGCACTGTCACTTTTCTGCCACACATCTCTTGCACGGCATCGAGCACATCTTGCTCTTCGCCGACCATGAGATCGACGACCTCAGGGTGCGCCTGCACGACGACCATCTCTTCGAGCAGCTTGGGCGCCTGGCGCATGAGCGAGCGCAGGATCTCGTAGACCACTGTACGCTTGCTCTTCAGGGCGCCGCGGCCTTCACAGTACCAACATGTCTCTTGCAGCTGACGGCCCAGCGACTCGCGCGTGCGCTGGCGCGTCATCTCGACGAGGCCGAGCTCGCTCATCTTGACGACGTTGCAGCGGGCGCGGTCTGAGGCCAGGCATTGCTTCAGCGCCACCAGCACCTTCTCGCGGTGCTCTTCGAGCTCCATGTCGATGAAGTCGATGATGACCATGCCGCCGATGTTTCGCAGGCGCAGCTGGTAGGCGACCTCTTTCACAGCCTCGAGGTTGGTCTTGAGAATCGTCTCTTCGAGGTTGCGCTTGCCGACGAAGCGGCCGGTGTTGATGTCGATGGCCGTCAACGCCTCGGCCTGATCGATGATCAGCGTGCCGCCCGACTTCAGCCAGACCTTGCGCGACATCGCCCGCGCCAGCTCGGTCTCGATG
>JANNAY010000430.1:0-2321 GCA_031384945.1 Deltaproteobacteria bacterium | reverse complement strand
GTCGTGCCCCGTCTGCGGCGTGCACGACGTTGAACAGCGCCCGAGCTTTCGCGGCATCGTGAGCCGTTCGTCTCCGCAGAAGACGCCGCCGAAGAAGGCAGCGACGCCGACGACGACGACGACGCCGGAGATGACGACGACCCCGCCGCCGCCCATGCCGATCGAGCTGCAGCGCGCGCTCTCGCAGATCATCAAGATGGTCAAAGCCAACACCGAAGATGCCGGCGCCGCCTTTGCCGCCCGCGCCCTCGCCATGCACAAAGGCGACGAAGAACCCGCCGCCATCCACGGCACGTCGACAGCCGAAGAGCGCGCGCTGCTCGTCGAAGAAGGCGTCGAATTCGTCGGCATCCCCGTGCCCGAGATCGACGAGAACTGAGCGCCTCAGGCGCCAGAGACGATGACGTAGAAGAGCCAATCGACGACGAGCACGGGCACGCCGAAGACGATGCCCGCCCAGCGGGTCGCCGGGTCGCGGTGGCCGGCCATGAAGCCGCAGCTGACGCTCGTGGCGACGAGCGCGAGGGCGATGCACAAGCCCGCGAAGAAGAAGAGCGGGCAGGCCGGGTCTTCACGACAACGGCCGAGGCCCTGCCACGCAGCGAGCACGCCAGGCACGCTGGCGGCGAGGGCGAGCGGCAACGTGACCGCGTGGAGACGGCTGATGTGCTTCATGCCTCTGCCAACGCACCAGCCGCAGCCGCGATTTCGCGCGCTGCGTCAATTCTGACGGGCGCTCATTTGAACAGGGTGGCGTCGACGGCGACGTTGCGCTCGACGTTCTGTGTGGCTGAGCGGCGCACGAGCTTGTCGGCCTTCCACACCTCGACGGTCTGCGGGTACCACGCGCCACCGACCGGAGAGCCCCAGCCCAGGTAGCGCAGGTCGAGCTTCTGCGTGCTGCCGTCGGGCTGCTTCTGAAACGTCACCAACCGCATCGGCAGGTACGTGTCTTTCTCGATCCACACCTGCGGCTTGTCGGTCTCCCAGGGTTTCGAGCCAATCAAGTAGGCGACGCGGCCGTCGAAGCGGGCGTAGCTGACGACCTCGACGTTGACGCCGAGGCCCTTGAAGGCGCCGATGAGGCGGTCGGCGGCGAAGCCTGCGTCGACGGGAGGGGCGGCGGCCATGACGTCGGCGAGCACGTCGACGCCGGCCTTTGCTGTCTTGTCGGGCGCGGCGCCGGCGCGCACGATGGCTTTGTTGTCGGCGCGGATCTCGACGAACGGCGCGCCGTCGACGCCATCGGTCTCGCGGCGCTGAAACGAACCGCCTTGCGGCGTCGAGCCCGACAGCAGCCACACATGCTCGGCGAGGTCGTCGCCCTTCTGCCGGCCGTCGTCGCCGTAGACGGTGACGGTGGCGTCGACCTTGACGCTCTTGACCTCGCGGCCGATGGCCTTGTCGAAGACCTTGTCCATCACCCACTTCGTCGAGGGACGAAACGCGAGCGCGGGCACGGCCATCAAAGAGGTGACGGCGAGAACAGCAGCAGCGAAGGCGAAGCGGTGGCGCATGAAGACTCCGAGACCACAACCTACTTGGAGGCGGTGACCTTCACGGTGGTCTTCATTTGTTTGCCGGTGTCTTTGTCTTGCGCCGACATCGAGAGAATGCCCTCGACGTTGCAGTCGAAGATGACCTCGACTTTGACGGCGCCGCGGGCGCCCTTGCGGATGCCGGCGAAGGTGAACTCGCCGAGCAGCTCGTTCGACTGCGCGTTGTCTTGCTTGTCGCCCTGGTAGATGCGCATCACCAGCTCTTCCTGGTTGTCTTCACTCGTCGTGAACACCAGTGACTTCTGGTTCGGCACCGAAGCGTTGCGCTTGAAGATCTCGTGCAGCTTGCCGTCAGCGCGCTCGATGCCGATGGCCATCGGAATCACGTCGAGCAGCTGCACTCTCTGATCGACGTTGTCGGTCTCGAGCGAGTGCGCGTAGAGGGCGGCGCCGACAGCGACGGCTTCGTCGGGGTGCACCGACTTCGCCGGCGGCTTGCCGAAGAATTCGAGCACGGCCTTTTGCACGGCGGGCCAACGCGTCTGGCCACCGACGAGCAAAATCTCGTCGAGCTGCATGACGTTGATGCCGGCGTCTTTGATCACCATGTCGGCGATCTCGATGGTGCGCTTCACCATGTGTTCGGTGAGCTCTTCGTAGAGCTTGCGCGTGATGACCATGTTGATGTCGAGGGGCGTGCCCTCGGGCGTCATCGTCACGAACGGGATCGAGAAGGGCGCCTCGGT
Organism: Deltaproteobacteria bacterium; assembly: GCA_031384945.1. GTDB lineage: Bacteria > Myxococcota > UBA727 > UBA727 > VGSZ01 > VGSZ01. The sequence goes on along the minus strand of JANNAY010000430.1, from coordinate 76 downwards.
GCGCGCGCTGAGATCGATCTTGGTGCGCTCGGCCAGATCTTTGATGCGCTGCATGGCGATCGGATCGGTCGAGAGG
>JANNAY010000454.1:0-3835 GCA_031384945.1 Deltaproteobacteria bacterium | reverse complement strand
CGCCGCCCTCGTCGTCTTGCTGTTTCTGAGAAACGCGCGTGCCACGCTCGTCGTCGCCCTCGCCCTCGTGCTGGTGCTCGCCGTCGTCGTGCTGGTGCTGCGCGCGCTGGGCCTGGGCTTCAACGTCATGACCCTCGGCGGGCTCGCCGCCGCCGCCGGTCTCGTCATCGACGACGCCGTCGTCGTCGTCGAGCACATCGCCCGCCGCCGCGCCGCCGGTGTGGCGACGCTGCCCGCGGCCCGCGAGACGCTGCGACCGCTGCTCGGATCGAGCTGCGCCACCGTCGTGGTCTTTCTTCCCCTCGGCTTGCTCAGCGGCGTCGCCGGCGGCTTCTTTCAAGCCCTCGCCGTCACCGTCGCCGCTGCCCTCGTCGTGTCGTTCGTCGTCGCCTGCGTCGTCGTCCCCCTCGTCGCCGACGCTGTCGACGCTGACGCCGCGCCGCGCGCTGAGCCCGCCTGGTGGCGCGCGGTGTCAGAGCGCTATGCGCAGGCCCTCGGCCTTTTGTTGCGCCACGCCATCGTCGTGGTCGTCGTCGTCGTCGCCATCGCCGCGGCGGGCGCGGTGTCGTACGCGCACCTCGGACAGGGCTTCTTGCCGGCCATCGACGAGGGCGGCTTCGTGCTCGACTACACGGCGCCGCCGGGGGCATCGCCGACCGAGACGGACCGTCTGGTCCGGCAGGTCGAGGCGCGCATCGCCCTCGTCCCCGACGTGCAGACGTCGGCGCGGCGCACGGGGTTGCAGCTCGGCGGTGGGCTCACCGAGAGCAACACCGGCGACTTCTTCATTCGGCTGCAGCCGCAGCCGCGCCGCGACATCGAAGACGTGATGACCGCCCTGCGTGACGACATCGAACGCAACGTCCCTGACCTGCGCGTCGAGACCATGCAGCTGATGGAAGACGTGATCGGCGACCTCACCGCCGTGCCCGAGCCCATCGAGGTGAAGCTGTTCGCCGACGACGCAGGGCTGTTGCAGCGGCGCGCCGCCACCGTTGCCGTCGCCCTCAGGGGCATCGTCGGCGTCGTCGAGGTCTTCGACGGCGTCACCGTCGCTGGCGACGACATCGTCATCGACGTCGACGCCGTCGGCGCAGGCGTTGTCGGCCTCGACAGGGGCGCTGTCGCCGCACAAGTCGGCCGCTTCGTCGACGGCGACGAGGTCGGCGCGCTGCGCAGCGGCGAGCGGCGCGTGCCGATCGTCTTGCGTGCGCCGCCCGCCGCCCGCCGTCACCTCGACGATCTGCGCGCGCTGCGGCTGCAGGGTCGCGACGCGCTGCTCGTGCCCCTCGGCGGGATCGCCCGCGTCGCCGTGCGCGCCGGCCAAGCCGAGATCGAGCGCGAAGACCAGCAGCACCTCGTCGCCGTCACCGCCCGCGTCGAGGGCCGCGACCTCGGCGGCGCCATGGCCGACGTCAAACGCGTGGTCGCAGGCCTCGACCTCGCCGGCGTCCGCGTCGCCTACGGCGGCCTCTACGCCGAGCAGCAGCGATCGTTCTTCGAGCTCGGCGCGGTCTTCGTCGGCGCCGTCGTGCTCGTCATCGTCTTGTTGATGTTCTGGCTGCGCCGTCTGGCCGCGGTGATCGCCACCGTGACGACGACGCTGTTGTCGGTGGCGGGCGTGCTCGCCGGGCTGTTGCTCACCGGCAGCGAGCTCAACATCTCGTCGATGATGGGGCTGACGATGGTCGTCGGCATCGTCACCGAGATCGGCGTCTTCTTCTTCGCCGAGGTCGACGACGGCGCCGTCGACGACGACGTCTTGCTGCGGGCGGGCCGCGCCCGCCTGCGGCCGATCCTCATGACGTCGACCATCGCGGCGCTCTCGCTGCTGCCCCTCGCCGTCGGTGTCGGTGGCGCCGGACTGCTCGCTCCCCTCGCCGTCGCCATCGTGTCGGGCCTTGTCGTCGCGGTCCCGCTCGTGCTGTTGGTCCTGCCCGCGCTCTTTCGCCTGCTCTCGCGCCGCTGAGCGTTCATCGAACCTTCATGTCCGCGCATGGGCCCTGCTCCGTATGCTCCCATGATGCTGCGCGCTCTTGTCTGCTCTGCCTCCGTCTCTGTCGTCGTTGTCGTCGTCGTCGGCTGCCCCGTCCCCGCGATCGCGCCGGCGGCCGAAGCAGAAGGCGAAGGCGAAGGTGCCGAAGGGGAAGGCGAAGGAGAATGCGAAGGGAGGGGAGGGGCTTGCCCCCTCCTCGGCGAGGGAGAAGGCGAAGGCGAAGGCGAAGGCGAAGGCGAAGGCGAAGGCGAAGGCGAAGGCGAAGGCGAAGGCGACATCGACGACGCACCCGGCCTGCCCTTCGTCTTCGTGATCGCGCTCGAGAACAAGAGCGACGCCGGCATCATCGGCAACGCGGACGCCCCCTACCTCAACGACGTCATCGCCGCCGACTACGGCCACGCCAGCAACTACGGCGACGTGCTCGCCCACCTCGTCAGCGAGCCGCACTACGTCTGGCTCGAGGCGGGCACGAACCAGTTCGACGACCACACCTTCTTGTTCGACAGCGAGCCATCGTCGTCGAACTCGACGAACGACACGCGACACCTCGCCACCCAGCTCGAGGCGGCGGGCAAGCAGTGGCGCAGCTACCAAGAGGGGCTCGACGACGCGACGGGCGCGTGCCCCATCAACAACGCCGGCTTCTACGCAGCGAAGCACGACCCCTTCGTGTTCTTTCAAGACGTCGCCGGCAGCCCGCCCTCGGCGAGCAACGCGTTCTGCGCGAGCCACCACCGCGCCTACGACAGCGCCGACTTCGCCGCCGACCTCGACTTCGACGACGTCGCTCCCTACACGTTCATCACGCCGAACCTGTGCCACGACATGCATGGCAAGAGCAGCTGCGACAACGGCTGCACGCAGGGGTCCTCGTCGGCGTGCGTGCGCGAGGGTGATCGGTGGTTGAGCGAGAACGTGCCGCCGATCCTCGACTTTCTCGAACGCCGCGGCGGTGTGTTGCTCTTCGTGTGGGACGAGACCGAGGGCAACGAGACACAGCCGTTCTTCGTCGCGGGTCCCACCGTGCGACCCGGTGTCACCGTTGACACGCCGCTCGACCACAGCGCGTACCTGCGCTCGCTCGAAGAGATCTTCGGGCTGCCCATCGACGCGCGCGTCGCCGGCGCCAACGACATCGCCGCCTTCTTCGTCGACGGCGCCTTTCCTTGATCAGGGCGCGTACATCTTCAACGACGCCGACACCGGATCGAACCACACCGCCGCCGGGCGGCCGTCGGGCCGCACGACGAGGTCGATCCAGGCGTTGTCGCCGGCGTCGCCGCCGTCGAGGCGGATGCGGCGGACGTCGCGGGTGACGCGGCCGTCTTTGTCGAGCTCGTCGACGACGTAGAGAAAGACGCCGCCGCCGCCCTTGTCGTCGCGCCCGGCCTCAGAGCGGATGCGGGCGAGGGCGTACCAGCCGGCGCCCACGCGCTTGCGCTCGACGATCACCTTGCCATCGACGTCGAAGAGCTTCTCGCGCGGGCCGCTCCACCCTGGCGGTGACAGCTTGAGGTTGCGCACGAAGACGGCTTTGTCTGAGGAGTCGACGCGGGTGACGTCGATTGATCCGTCGTCTCTGGGGTGGATGCCGCTCATGAGGCCGTCGACGGCGATGCTGGCGCCGTCTTCGTCGGTCACCACGACGGGGCGGGCGCCAACGCCGTCTGCAGCGGGGGGTGCGAGCACGACGACGCGCAGGCGGGCGTCGGTGACGACGTCGTTGGCGTAGGAGACGACGACGGTGCCGTCTTTGGCGACGTAGAGATCGGACTGCACGCGGATCGACGACGACGCGGCGCTGTCGAGGTCGCGCTTCTCGAGCACGCCGAGGCC